>NZ_JBSHDU010000053.1:0-55694 GCF_053616475.1 Streptomyces sp. NPDC055815
GCGGGCCCACAACGGGCGGAAGCGCGCCCACAACGGGGGGATTCAGTGGTGGGATTTTGTGAGGGCTTCGTCCAGGAGGGTGCGGTCGCGGGGTTGGGTCAGGCGGTGGCGGGCTGCCGTCGGGGGGAGCCAGAGCAGGGCGTCGATCTCCTTCGTGGGGACGAAGCCGCCGTCCAGCGCCCGGGCCGACCAGTACGCGACCTCCTTGGGACGGCCGTCCACCCAGTAGTGCGCCGTCGGCAGGCGGGGGCCGAGTTCGCAGCGGCGGCCCGTCTCCTCCAGGACCTCGCGCAGCGCGCACGCCTCCGCCGTCTCGCCGCGCTTCCGTTTGCCCTTCGGGTGGGACCAGTCGTCCCACTTGGGCCGGTGGACGAGGGCGATCTCGATGCCCTGGCCGGAAAGCGACGGGCGCCACAGGACGCAGCCCGCGGCCAGGATGGGGGTCGTCATGGGACCGGGGCCGTCGTGCGCCGCCACGCGTGCTGGAAGGCGAAGCGCGCCGCCTCCACCTCGTGGCGTTGGTCGGCGTGCAGGACGCCGAGTGCGTAGGCCGTGGCCGGGGCGATCCGCGGGGTGCGCGCCGCCGCGGCCGCCGCCGAAGCGGCCTCCGCCGCGTCGCGGTGCCGGTCGAGCGCCCTCGCCGCCTCGTACAGCACCGCGTCCGGTTCGCCGCCGGTGTGCAGGGCCTCCGTGGCGTACCGGTGGAGGCGCAGCAGGAGCCGGGTCTGGTGCCAGGGCGCGTCCTGGCTCTCGGCGGCGGCGAGCGCGAGGGCGTCCGCGTTGTACGGGTGGGCCGCCCGCGTGAGGGGCAGCGCCGCCACCGCGTCGAGGAGGCGCCGTTCGGCGAGTTCGGCGGGGGCGTCGATGACCTCGACGGCCGGGGCCGCGCCCGCCGGTCCGAGCGGCACGTCGGAGGCGAGGAGCGCGACGGCGTCCGCGACGGCGTGGAAGCGGGCGGAGCCGAGCGCCTGGAGGGAGGCCGAGTGGGCGCGCGTACGGGCCAGGGTCAACTGGCGTTCGAGCAGGGCGCCCGCGCGGGCCGCGCCGACGGTGAGGCCGGTGCCGCCCTCCGTACCCCTGGCCGCGGGGACGGGACCGGCGGTGTTCGACAGGCGGGACAGTGCGTCCACCAGGCGGATGAGCCGTGACGTACAGGCCTGTTCCAGGGCCAGCGTCCCCGAGAGCCACGCGAGCTCGGTGCGCAGCTGGTCCGCCCAGGCCGTGTCGAGCAGCGGCCGGAAGGTGTGGAGGGTGCCGCTGATCCGGCGGGCCGCGCCCCGCAGCGTACGGGCGGCCTCCTCCGCCCCGGCCGTGTCGGAGCCGCTCTCGCGGTGCAGGCGCAGGCCGCGGAGGAAGTCCGCGGCCCGGGCGTGCAGGTAGGGGGCCAGGACCTCGCCCGCCGTGACGTCCTGCGAGTGGTCAGGGTTGTGCACGCCGGCGCCTCCGCGCGTCGATGAGCATCTCCTGGACGTGCCGCAGGGGCCGGCCTTCGGGGTCGGTCGCGTGCCGCGTCCAGTTCCCGTCGGGGCCGAGGTGCCAGGAGGAGGTGGTGTCGGACATCCCGGTCTCCAGGAGCCGGGTGAGAGCGGCCCGGTGCGCCGGGTCGGAGACCCGTACGAGGGCCTCGATCCGGCGGTCCAGGTTGCGGTGCATCATGTCGGCGCTGCCGAGCCAGACTTCGGGTTCGCCGCCGTTGCCGAAGGCGAAGACCCGGGAGTGCTCCAGGAAGCGGCCGAGGATCGAGCGGACCCGGATGTTCTCCGAGAGGCCGGTGACCCCGGGGCGTACGGCGCAGATGCCGCGGACCCAGATGTCGACCGGGACGCCGGCCCGCGACGCCTGGTAGCAGGCGTCGATGACCGCTTCGTCGACCATCGAGTTCACCTTGATGCGGACGTACGCGGGCCGCCCGGCCTTGTGGTGCGCGATCTCCTTGGTGATGCGGGAGACGAGGCCGTCGCGGAGCGACTTCGGGGCCGTGAGCAGGCGGCGGTACGTCTCGCGGCGGGAGTAGCCGGAGAGCCGGTTGAACAGGTCGGAGAGGTCCGCGCCGACCTGCGGGTCGGCGGTGAGCAGGCCCAGGTCCTCGTAGAGCCGGGCGGTCTTCGGGTGGTAGTTGCCGGTGCCGACGTGCGAGTAGCGGCGGAGGAGCTCGCCCTCCTGCCGTACGACGAGGGACAGCTTGCAGTGGGTCTTGAGGCCGACGAGGCCGTAGACGACGTGGCAGCCGGCCTCCTCCAGCTTCCGCGCCCACTTGATGTTGGCCTGCTCGTCGAAGCGGGCCTTGATCTCGACGAGGACGAGGACCTGCTTGCCGGACTCGGCGGCGTCGATGAGGGCGTCGACTATCGGGGAGTCGCCGGAGGTCCGGTAGAGCGTCTGCTTGATCGCGAGGACGTCCGGGTCGGCCGCCGCCTGCTCCAGGAAGGCCTGGACGGAGGTGGAGAAGGAGTCGTACGGGTGGTGCAGGAGCACGTCCCGCTCGCGCAGCGCGGCGAAGATGTCGGGCGCGGACGCGGACTCGACCTCGGCGAGGTCCCGGTGGGTGCCGGCGACGAACTTGGGGTACTTGAGCTCGGGCCGGTCCTGCCCGGCGATCCCGAAGAGCCCGGTGAGGTCGAGCGGGCCGGGCAGCGGGTAGACCTCGGCGTCGGAGATCTTCAGCTCGCGGACCAGCAGGTCGAGGACGTACGGGTCGATGGACTCCTCGACCTCCAGGCGCACCGGGGGCCCGAAGCGGCGCCGCATGAGCTCCTTCTCCAGGGCCTGGAGCAGGTTCTCGGCGTCGTCCTCCTCGACCTCCAGGTCCTCGTTCCTGGTCACCCGGAACATGTGGTGCGCGAGCACCTCCATGCCGGGGAACAGTTCCTCCAGGTGCGCCGCGATGACGTCCTCCAGCGGGACGTACCGCTGCGGGGAGGCCTCCAGGAAGCGGGAGAGCAGCGGCGGCACCTTGACGCGCGCGAAGTGGCGGTGGCCGCTGACCGGGTTCCGTACGACCACGGCGAGGTTGAGGCTGAGGCCGGAGATGTACGGGAAGGGGTGCGCCGGGTCCACGGCCAGCGGGGTGAGGACCGGGAAGATCTGCTGCCGGAACAGGGTGAAGAGGCGCGCCTGCTCCTTCTCCGTGAGTTCGGGCCAGCGGATCAGGTGGATGCCCTCGTCGGCGAGGGCCGGGGCGACGTCCTGCTGGTAGCAGGCGGCGTGCCGGGCCATGAGCTCGCGCGAGCGCGTCCAGATCAGGTCGAGGACCTCGCGCGGCTGGAGGCCGGAGGCGGAGCGGGTGGCGACGCCGGTGGCGATGCGGCGCTTGAGTCCTGCGACCCGGACCATGAAGAACTCGTCGAGGTTCGAGGCGAAGATCGCGAGGAAGTTCGCCCGTTCGAGGAGGGGGGTCGTCGGGTCCTCGGCGAGTTCGAGGACCCGCTCGTTGAAGGCGAGCCAGCTGCGTTCACGGTCGAGGAAACGCCCCTGCGGCAGCTCGTCGCCGAGCGCGCCGTCGTCCTGGAGGGTGTCGGGATCCGCGTCGAGGTCGGCGTCGATGCCGGTCACGACGGCCCCGTTCGCCACGTGTGCGCGGTGCGCGGTTATGGACCCGAGGGACGGCGCGGCGGGCGCCGTTCCGGACGACGGGACGGACGGCGTGGCGGAGGACTGGACCGGGACCTCGGCGGGCTGCTGGCTCATGGCCCCATTCTTCCGCGCGAAGGGGTGGTCGGGCGCGTCGGAGCGGGCCGTGGGGGAGGGAAGTCTCCCTTTGGGGAGAGCGGACACGGAGCGCTTCATTGCGTGAGCGTCGCAAGCGCGTCTGAATGGCCGGTAACGACGACATGACGTACGGGAATCGGACGCGGGGCCCTTGGCGGGGCCCCGCGTCCGTCTTTTTACCGAAGGTTACGGGTGCCGGGTTTTCACCGAGGGTTACGGGTGCCGGGCGCGCAGGACGCGGAAGGCGGCGTAGAGGGCGAGGGCGGCGAGGGCGAGGAGGATGCCGCTCTCGATGAGCTGGGTGGGCCAGAAGTGGGACCGGGGGTGGTAGTCGTGGTACTGGCCGGTGACGTCGTGCCGCGTGAGGCAGGCCTGGTAGGCCCTGCCCCAGGCGTCCGGGTGCTCGCCGACGCCGGACGCGGTCATGGCCTCGTCGCGGCAGACCGCCGGATCGAAGCGCGCGCCGTCGCTGGTGAGCAGGCCGTTCCCCATCAGGAGGCCGCCCTCCTCCGGGAGGCGGGGGACGGGTCCGGTCGAGGTGAACGTCTCCACGGGCAGGAAGGACCAGCGCAGCGCCCCGAGGACGAGGGTGACGGCGCCCATGACGACGCCGGTGGCGGCCATGGCGATCAGGGTGCGGCGGATGAGCAGCCCGAGGAGGGCGCCGACGGCGAGGGCGGCGAGGACGTGGGCGAGCAGGACGATGCCGGTGCCTTCGTACGGGCCGCGGTCGCCCCACTGGAGGTTCCAGGTGTGGGCGACGCGGCCCCAGCCGATCCGGTAGACGCCGATGAGGGCGAGGGTGGTCACGAGCGCGACGGCGCCGGTGGTGAGGAGCTTGGCGCGGAGCCAGGAGGCGGGGCTCTGCGACTGGGTGAGGGAGACCCGGTAGGTGCCCGATTCGTACTCGCGGGCGACCAGGGGCCCGGCGACGAAGGCGGCGACGAGCAGGGGCAGGAGGACGAGGCCGCCGTTCGCGTACTCCATGGCCCAGCGGAGCAGCGTGTGCCCGGTGTCGTTCGCCGGGACCCAGGTCCCGGCGGTGGTCAGGGTGTCGGGGGTCTGCGCGTCCCAGATCCGCAGCCCGCCGATCACGGCGAGGGAGGCGAGGACTCCCGCGCCCGCCAGCCACAGCGTCCGCCGGTACTGGCGGACGGTCACCCAGTAGGGGCCCTTCAGGGCGAGGGTGCTCATGCCGGGGCTCCTTCGGGGGCGACTTCGGTGGCGATTTCGGTGGTGACTTCGGTGGTGCGCAGGTGGGCGAGGAGGAGGTCCTCCAGGGAGGGTTCCGCGGTGTTCCAGGGGCCGTCGACGGGGCCCTCGTGGCGGACCAGGGCGGTGAGCTGACGGCCCGTCGTGCGGGACTCGACGACCTTGTGCGGGGCGAGGTCGGCGATCGGTCCGGTGAGCAGGGTGTGCGCGGCGAGGAGGTCGTCGACGGAGCCGTCGAGGCGGACCCTGCCGCCGTGGAGCAGGAGGAGGTGGTCGCAGGCGCCCTCCAGCTCGCTGAGGATGTGCGAGGACATGACGACGGTGGTGCCGTTCTCGGCGGCGTCGGCCATGAGCAGGCCCATCAGCTGGTGGCGGGCGAGCGGGTCGAGATCGGCCATCGGCTCGTCGAGGAGCAGCAGTTCGGGCCGCTTGCCGAGGGCGAGCGCGAGGGCGACGCGGGTGCGCTGGCCGCCGGAGAGTTCGCGTACGAGGGAGCGGGGGTCGAGTTCGTCGGCGATCACCCGCCGGGCGAGGGCGTCGTCCCAGCGGCCCGGGTTGAGCTCGCGGCCCATGCGCAGGGTGTCGGCGACGCTGAGCCGGGGGTGGAGCGGCTTGTCCTGGGCGACGTGGGCGAGGTGCTCGCGGGCCGGGGCCTTGATCGTGCCCTCGGTGGGGCGGAGCAGTCCGGCGGCGAGGGCGAGGAGGGTGGACTTGCCCGCGCCGTTGGGACCGACGAGGGCGCAGACCCGGCCGGCGGGGAGCGCGAAGTCGCACCCCCGCAGGGCCCAGCTCCCGCGTCGCCGTCGGTAGTGCATGCCGAGGCCTTCGGCCTCGATGACCGGGTCGGTCATTCGTCCCCCTCGAAGTGTTCCTTCAGTACGGATGTGAAGAGCGCGGCCACGTCCTCCCGCTCCAGTCCCTCGGCGCGTGCCCGGCGGGCCCAGTCGGCGAGTTCGCCGCGCAGCGGCGAGTCGGCGGGGCCGGTGCCGAGGGTGGCGCGGACGAAGGTGCCGAGGCCGCGGCGGGCCTCGACGAGGCCTTCGCGTTCGAGCTCGCGGTAGGCCTTGAGGACCGTGTTGGGGTTGATGGCCGTCGCTTCGACGACCTCGCGTGCGGTGGGCAGTCGGTCGCCGGGCTCCAGGAGGCCCATCCGGAGGGCCTGCTTCGTCTGCTGGACGATCTGGAGGTAGGTGGCGACGCCACTGCGCCGGTCGATGCGGTACTCGACCACGATCCCTTCCACCACCCTTTCACTAATCAAGTAGTGAAAGGGTGGTGGAAAGAAGGGGGCGGTGTCAACCGCCCCCTGCCCTTTACCGGTTCAGGACTCCGTGCGGTACATCAGGTCCACCTCGTGCGTCGTGAACCCCATCCCCTCGTAGACCCGCACCGCCGCCGTGTTGTCCGCGTCCACGTACAGCATCGCCGTCGGCAGCCCCTGCGCCGCCAGGTGCCGCAGGCCGATCGCCGTCAGCGCCTTGCCCAGGCCGCCGCCCTGGGCCTCCGGCAGGATGCCGACCACGTACACCTCGCCGAGCTGCTCCTCGGCGTGCGTCTTCGTCCAGTGGAAGCCGATCGGCTTTCCGTCCTTCTCCGCGAGGAAGAAGCCCTTCGGGTCGAACCACGGCTCGGCCATCCGGTCGTCCAGGTCCCGCTGGGTCAGCGAGCCCTGCTCCGGGTGGTGCGCGAACGCGGCGGCGTTGACGGCGAGCCAGGCCGCGTCGTCCTGCCCGGGCGCGAAGGTACGGACGGTGACGCCCGCGGGCAGCACCGGCTCCGGGATGTCCAGCGGCACCAGGGGCCGGCGCAGCTGGCGCAGCTCGCGGAAGAGCGTCAGGCCGAGGACCTGGGCGAGGTGCCGGGCCGCCGACTTGCCGCCGTGCGCCCAGACGCGCAGCCGCTTGCCGGAGGCGGCGAGCAGGGCGGTGCCGAGGGCGCGGCCGTGGCCGCGGCCGCGGTGGGAGGGGTGGACGACCAGCTCGGCGGCCGGGGCCTCGATCGGGTCGGTCTCCTCCAGCTGGGCGTAGCCGTAGAGGTGGGAGCCGACGGTGAGGAGGAAGTGGCGCACGCCCTCGCGCCTGCCGTGCCGCAGGTACAGCCGCCCCTGCTCGGACACGGCGTGCAGGCCGTCGGCGTGGTCGGCGGCCTCGAGCAGCTCCAGTACGTCCTGGATCTGCTCGGGCGTGAGCTCGTCATACGTGTGGATCTGCCGTCCCGGTTCGAGGGCCGGCGCCGTGTCGGAAGTCATGGCTACGAGCCTACGGCGACACTTCGTCAGCCAAGGGCAACTGTCTTGTAACCCACTCCCCCCTGTTGCGCTACGCGCGTTGACTCTAGGCTGCACGCGCAACGGGGGAGTAGATCAAGGCCGCGAATCGGGGCAAGGGGACTAGGGGAGAGATGGCAGCGACACCGAGGAAGAACAAGACGGCACGGCGAATTCTCGCCGCAGGGGCCGGGCTTGCGACGGTCGGGGCGCTCGTCGCCGCGATGCCGTCGGCCGGGGCGGCCGGGGACGAGTACACCGCCGGGCAGGGGACGAACGGCAAGGGCTGGGGCCGGATGGTCGACGTCCAGCTGCTGTCCTTCAACGACCTGCACGGCAACCTGGAGCCGCCGGCCGGCTCGTCCGGGCAGGTCACCCGGACCAAGGCGGACGGGACGACGGAGAAGGTCGACGCCGGTGGCGTCGAGTACCTGGCGACGCACCTGCGCCAGGCCCGTCAGGGGAATCGATACTCCATCACTGCCGCCGCCGGCGACATGATCGGCGCCTCGCCGCTGATGACCGGCCTCTTCCACGACGAGCCGACCATCCACGCGCTCAACGGTCTTGACCTCGACGTCACCTCGGTCGGCAACCACGAGTTCGACGAGGGCGCCGCAGAGCTGGCCCGCATGCAGTACGGCGGCTGTCACCCGACGGCCGGCTGCTTCGGCGCGGAGAAGGGCTTCGCGCCCTTCGGCGGCGCCGACTTCCCGTACCTCGCGGCCAACGTGACGAACGAGAAGACCGGAAAGCCGATCCTCGACCCGTACTTCATCTGGGAGAAGGACGGCGTCAAGATCGGTTTCATCGGCGTGACCCTGGAGGGCACCCCGAACGTCGTCACCGCCGAGGGCGTCAAGGGCCTCAAGTTCGGCGACGAGGTCGAGACGATCAACAAGTACACGAAGGTCCTGGAGCGCAAGGGCGTCAAGTCCATCGTCGCCCTGGTCCACGAGGGCGGCATGCCGGCCTCGTCGTCGGTCAACTACAACTGCGACGGTGACGGCGACGGTGACGGCGAGGGCGTCTCCGGCGCGATCGTCGACATCGCCAGGAACGTCTCGCCGCAGGTCGACGCGATGGTGACCGGCCACACCCACCAGGCGTACGTGTGCACCATCCCCGACCCGGCGGGCAAGCCGCGCCTGGTCACCTCGGCGTCCTCGTTCGGCAAGCTGTACACGGACACGACGCTGACCTACGACCGCGCCACCAAGGACATCGTGCGCACGGCGGTGGACTCGGCCAACCACATCGTCACGCGTGACGTGGCGAAGGCCGAGGACATGACCAGGCTCATCACGGACTGGAAGGACCTCGCGGCCCCGATCGCGAACCGTCCGCAGGGCTTCATCGCCGCCGACATCAACGGCCGCGGCTCCTCGGCCTTCGAGAAGCCGCTCGGCGACGTGATCGCCGACGCGCAGCTGGAAGGCCTGGCCCCGGCGGACAAGGGCGGTGCCCAGATCGCGCTGATGAACCCGGGCGGCATCCGCGCCGACCTCGTCTACAAGCAGTCCGGCGCCGAGGGCGACGGCGTGGTGACGTACGGCGAGTCCTTCACCGTGCAGCCCTTCACCAACATGATGAACGTGGTCGACCTGACCGGCGCGAACCTGATCACCGCGCTGAAGCAGCAGGTCAGCGGCTCGAACCTGAACTCGGTCAAGATCCTTCAGGTGTCGAAGGGCCTGACCTACACGCTCGACATGACGAAGACGGGCGCTGACCGCGTCGTCGACGGCACGATCAAGCTGAACGGTGCGGCGATCGACCCGTCGAAGACCTACCGCGTCGCGATGAACGAGTTCCTCGCGGGCGGCGGCGACGGCTTCGCGGCCCTCGCCACCGGCACGAACAAGCTGGTCGGCGCCTCGGACCTCGACGTCTTCAACGCCTACCTGGCGGCCCACTCCTCGGCGGCGGCCCCGCTGCAGGTCCCGGCCGCGGACCGGATCACGGTCGTGAAGTAACCCGGCAGGGTTCCCGAGAGGGGGCGGCGAACCGTTTCGACGGGGCGCCGCCCCCTTTTCCGTACGCCATCTGGTGGAGTTGACGTGCTCCTGCCATAGTCCGAGCCATGGACCGACGACGATTCCTCGTGGGGGCCGCGGGTGCCGGAGCCGCTCTGCTCGTGGGAGCGCCCAGCGCCTCGGCCGTGGACGTACGGGCGTGGATGGGAGCGCAGGGGGACGGGACCGATCTGCGGCGGCTGACCATTCCCGGGACGCATGACTCGGGGGCCCGGTTCGGCGGCGCCTGGAGCGAGTGCCAGAACACCACCATCGCCCAGCAGCTGGACAGCGGCGTCCGGTTCCTGGACGTGCGGTGCCGGGTGACCGGCGGCTCGTTCGCCATCCACCACGGCGCCTCCTACCAGAACATGATGTTCGGGGACGTCCTCGTCGCCTGCCGCGACTTCCTCGCCGCCCACCCCTCCGAGACCGTCCTCATGCGGGTCAAGCAGGAGTACTCCGAGGAGTCCGACGCCACCTTCCGCGCCGTCTTCGACGACTACCTCGACAACCGCGGCTGGCGGTCCCTCTTCCGGATCGGCGACTCGCTGCCGCTGCTCGGCGAGGCCCGCGGACGGGTCGTGCTCCTCGCCGACAACGGCGGGCTGCCCGGACTGAGGTGGGGCGGCTCGGCCTTCGCGATCCAGGACGACTGGAACGCCCTCCCCGACGCCAAGTACCCCAAGATCCAGGCCCACTTCCGCACCGCCGTCACCCAGCCCGGCCGGCTCTACGTGAACTTCGTCAGCACCTCCGCCTACCTCCCGCCCCGCTGGAACTCCGACCGGCTGAACCCCTGGGTCCACGGCTTCCTGGACAGTTCCGAACTCGCCGGGAAGGTCGGCCTCGGGATCGTCCCCATGGACTTCCCCAACACCCGGGCGGGGCTGGTCGAGGCCCTCCTCCGGCACAACTAGCGCGGGGCCTTCACGCCGTGGACGGCGGCGTACTCGGCCGCCAGCCACGGCGCCAGCTCCTCGATCAGCATCCGCAGGACCGCCGGATCCGGGGCCGCCGACCTGCCCACCTCCGCCGCAAGGCGCATCTGCTCCGCCCCCTCCGGGTAGTACCCGCCGAAGACCGCCGCCTGCCGGTCCAGATCGCTCGTCCAGCCGCCCCACCGGGGCATGACCAGCGTGAAGCCCGTACGGACCAGGCGGCGCCCGACCCGCCGGCCCAGAGCGCGGCCGTCGGGCTGGGCACGACGCCAGCCCGGCAGGAGCAGTCCCAGGTCGCCGTTCGTCTCCCGGGCCAGGAGGGACGTCGGGCGGTACGGGGGCAGCTCCTCCGCCAGGTCCGGGCCCAGGAGCGGGGTGCACAGGCAGGCCACGAAGAAGCCCAGGTCGTGGCGTTCGAGCTCGCTGAGGACCGTCCCCGTACCGCTCAGCAGGATCCCGGCGCCGTCGATCTGCGGCAGCTCCCGGTCCAGCACCGCCTCCACCTCCCGCGCCGCCGCGCGGTCCGCCTCCGTGGGCTCCCCGTGCAGGACCAGCTGCACGTCCAGGTCGGAGACGCCGGCCACCGCCGTCCCCCGGGGCACGCTCCCGTACAGGTACGCGCTGTGCAGCCGGTCCGGCCCGAACGCCTCCGTGATCCGCGCCCGCGCCGCCGCCACGACCGGCGCGAACTCCGCCGGTACGCGGTCCAGGGCGCCCTCGCGCGCGATCGTCCCGTCGGGGTTCAGGCCGTGGTCGTCGTCCATGGGGCCACCCTGGCCCCCGGGCGGCCCGTCGTCGAGCCGGTTCTCACAGCTCCGGCGGCGGCGTCGGCGCCCCCGGCAGCCGGAGCGTCGCCACCGTGCCGCCGCCCTCCGCCGGGGCGAGCGACACCGTGCCGCCCGCCTGCTGCACCGTACGCGCCACGATCGACAGGCCGAGGCCCGAGCCCGGCAGGCTGCGGGCCGACGGGGAGCGCCAGAAGCGGTCGAAGACGTGCGGCAGCTCCTCCGGGGCGATGCCCGGGCCCTGGTCCCGGACGGTCAGCTCGCCCCGCATCAGGGTCACCTCGACCGTGCCCCGGCGCGGCGAGAACTTCACGGCGTTGTCCAGGACGTTCACCAGGGCCCGCTCCAGGGCCGCCGTCTCCGCCCGTACGTACCAGGGCGCCAGGTCCGTGACGAACGTCAGCTCCGGGCCGCGCAGCCGCGCCCGGTCCAGGGCGTTCCGCAGGATCGTGTGCAGTGGCACCACTTCCAGCGGGCCCTGCCGCGCCACGTCCGGGCGGGCCAGCTCCTGGAGGTCGCCGATCAGCGCCGCCAGCTCCGTCATCTGCGCCTTCACCGAGGCCATCAGGGCCCGCCGGTCGTCCGGCGGCAGCGCCCGGCCGGTCTCCTCGCTGCGCGCGAGCAGTTCGACGTTGGTACGGAGGGAGGTCAGCGGCGTCCGCAGCTCGTGGCCCGCGTCCGCGATGAGCTGCGCCTGCCGGTCCCGGGAGCTCGCGAGCGCCGCCGTCATCGCGTTGAAGGAACGGGACAGCCGGGCGATCTCGTCCTCGCCCTCCACCGGGATCCGGACCGTCAGGTCCTCGGTCGCGGCGACGTGCTCGACCGCCCCGGTCAGCCGGTTCACCGGCTCCAGGCCGGTCCTCGCGACCCACAGGCCGGCCGCGCCCGCGCCGACGACACCGATCCCGGAGACCAGGAGCAGCACCCAGCGCAGCGTGGACATCGAGTTGTCGATCTCGGAGAGGGGGCGGGCGACGGAGACGGCGATCTCGAGCGGGGTGTCGTGCTGGTACGTGTAGACCCGCATCTCCCGGCCGTCGTCGTCCTTCACCGTGTGCAGCGTGTAGACCAGCTGCTTCCGGGCCACCGCGAGGTCACCCTGCCCGGCGGGGATCGCCGCCTGCCCGGAGGTGCACACGGCCCCGTTCGAAAGGATCACCTGCACCGTGTACGGACCTGCCACCGGCCGGGGCGTCTCGCCCCGCTGGCAGGAGCCGAGGAGGTCCTGCACGAGGGCGGGCTGCAGCCGCGTGTTGCGCAGGGAGGAGTCCAGCTCCGCCTCCAGCTGTGCCCGTGTCACGAACCAGCAGGCCAGCGACACGGCCGCCACCGCCACCGCCACCGCGAGCGCGGTGAGCAGGGCGAGCCGGGAGCGCAGCGGCCGCGAGCGGAACCAGTTCCTCAAGGGGACGGCCGTTCTCAGGGGGCCCGTCACTCCCCGCCTCCTCCGCGCAGCGCGTAGCCCACGCCCCGTACGGTGTGGACGAGGCGCGGCTCGCCGCCGGCCTCGGTCTTGCGCCGCAGATACATCACGTACACGTCCAGGGAGTTCGAACTGGGCTCGAAGTCGAAGCCCCATACGGCCTTCAGGATCTGCTCCCGGGTCAGGACCTGGCGCGGGTGCGCGAGGAACATCTCCAGGAGCGTGAACTCGGTACGGGTCAGCTCCACGGTCCGCCCGCCCCGGGTCACCTCGCGCGTGGCCAGGTTCATCCGCAGGTCCTCGAAGGCCAGGACGTCGTCCTCGGCGGGGGCGGCGGCGGACGCGGCGGCGTAGGAGCTGCGGCGGAGCAGGGCCCGGATGCGGGCGAACAGCTCGTCCAGCTCGAAGGGCTTCACCAGGTAGTCGTCCGCGCCGGCGTCGAGGCCGGTGACCCGGTCGCCGACGGTGTCGCGGGCGGTGAGCATGAGGATCGGCACGGTCGAGCCGGCGGCCCGGATCCGGCGGGCCGCCGTGAGCCCGTCCATGCGGGGCATCTGGACGTCGAGGACGACGAGATCGGGGGCGTACGACTCCATCGCCGCGAGCGCGTCGAGGCCGTCGACGGCGTCCCGGGTCGCGTACCCCTCGAAGGCGAGGCTGCGGCGCAGGGCCTCGCGGACGGCGGGCTCGTCGTCGACGATGAGGATGCGCTCGGCTTCGCTGTGCTGTCCGGTCATGGGCTGTCCCGTCATGGGCTCAGCGTCGCACGTGCTCAGTTGTCGCCGCCCGAGCGGAGGCTGTCCAGGTCGGCCTTCACCGTGTCGATCGGGATCGCGAATCCCAGGCCGACGCTTCCGGCGGTGGAGCCGTTCGAAGAACTGGGCGAATACATGGCCGAATTGATTCCGATGATCTCGCCGTTCATATTGATCAACGCGCCGCCGGAATTCCCCGGATTGAGCGAGGCGTCGGTCTGGAGCGCCTTGTACGTGGTCTTCGACGAGCCGGTGTCGCCGTTGAACTGCTGTCCGCCGAACTCGAACGGCCAGCCCTGCCGCGGGTCCCACTGCTGCTGTCCCTGCTGCTGGTCCTGACCCTCGTCCTTCGCGACGGTCACGTCCCGGTCGAGCGCGGAGACGATGCCGCTGGTGACGGTGCCGGTCAGGCCCTCGGGGGAGCCGATCGCGACGACCTCGTCGCCGACCCGCACCTTCGAGGAGTCGCCGAGGGTGGCGGCCTTGAGCCCGGAGGCGCCCTTGAGCTTGATCAGGGCGAGGTCCTTGTCGGGGTCCGTGCCGACGACCTCCGCCTCGTACGTCCTGCCGTTGCTCAGCTGCACGGTGACCGAGGAGGCGCCGGAGATCACGTGGTTGTTGGTGACGATCTCGCCGTCGGAGGTGATGATCACGCCCGAGCCGGTGGACTTGCCGGCGTTCGAGCTCGCGGAGATCTCCACGATGGAGGGGGAGACCGCCTCGGCGACCCCGGCGACCGTGCCCTTGCTGCCGGTGGAGACGTTGGTGCCGCTCACGACGGGGGCGGAGGCGGTCGCGACCGTGTCGGAGGTGAGCTGCTGCACCAGCGTCGCCGTGCCGCCGCCGACGGCCGCGGCCGCGATGGCGACGGCCGCCATGAGCCCGACCCCGCGCTTGGCGCGGCGGCGCGGCGAAGGCACGGGCGCGGGGGCGGGGACGGTGGCGGCGAGCGGCGGGTCCACCGGCGGCGGCACCTGGCCGCCCGAGGGCCAGATGGTCGTGCCCGGCTCGGTGGTGATCGGCTGGGTCGACTCGTACGGCCCCTGCGCCGGCTCGTACGGGGGCCTCGGCGGGTAGTACGGCTGCTGCTGCGGCTGCTGCTCCTGGAAGTCCGTCATGGCTATGACTCTCGGAGCCGTACATGAGAGCCGTCTGAGGAGCGGCTGAGAAGCCCGACAGAACCCCGTATGTCCCGTATAAAGACCCGGGCGGGCTACGCGTGGCAGCCGCAGGAGCGGCGGACGACCAGCGCCGACGGGAAGAGCTTCACCCGCTCGCGGCGCGAGCCCGACACCCGGACCGAGTCGTCGAGGACCAGGTCCACGGCGGCCCGGGCCATCGCGGGACGGTCCGAGGAGACCGTGGTCAGCGGCGGATCGGTGAGCGCCGCCTCCTTCACGTCGTCGAAGCCCGCGACGGCCAGCTCCGTCGGCACCTCGATGCGCAGCTCACGCGCGGCGCGCAGGACACCGAAGGCCTGGTCGTCGGTGGAGCAGAAGATGGCCGGCGGCCGGTCGGGGCCGGACAGCAGCTTCAGCGCGACCTGGTAGGCGTCGTACCGGTTGTACGGCGCCTGGAAGAGCCGGCCCTCGATCGAGAGGCCCGCCTCCAGCATGGCCCGCCGCCAGCCCTCCTCGTGGTCGGCGACGGGGTCGCCGACGGCCGGTGTGTTCGGGACGCCGCCGAGGCACGCCACATACGGGTGGCCGTGCTCCAGGAGGTGCCGGGTGGCGAGCTGGGCGCCGCCGATGTCGTCGGTCACGACGGCCACGTCGTCGATCGCCTCGGGCCGCTCGTGCAGCAACACCACGCGCGCGTCCCAGGCCTCGATCTCGCTCGCGGCCTGCTCGCTCATGCCCTGGCTGACCAGGATCAGCCCGGAGACCCGCATCCCGAGGAAGGCCCGCAGGTAGTGGACCTCGCGCTCGGTCCGGTAGTCGGAGTTCCCGACGAGGACCATCTTCCCGCGCTCGGCGGCGGCCTGCTCGACCGCGTGCGCCATCTCGGCGAAGAACGGCTGCCGCGCGTCCGGGACGATCATGCCTATGAGATCGGTGCGTCGCGAGGCCATCGCCTGGGCCACCCGGTCGGGCCGGTAGCCCAGCTCCTTGATGGCGGCGAGGACACGCTCGCGCGTGGCCGGGGCGACCGGCCTGGGTCCGTTGTTGATGACGTAGCTCACGACCGCGGTAGAAGTACCTGCAAGTCGCGCTACGTCATCCCGCGTCACCTTGGCCACGCGCGGCAGTCTACGCGGGGGGACCTACCTACCGGCAGGTCGCACTGTGGCATCCGCCACGTTCCTGTCCTCCGACAGGGTGAGCTCCTCCGTGCCGCCCTTGACCCGGGCGCCCGCGCGGGCCTCCTCCTTGCGGGCCTCCTCCTTGCGGGCCTCCTCCGCCGCCCGCTCCACCTTCTCGGGCGTGACGAAGCGGTAGCCGACGTTGCGGACGGTGCCGATGAGCGACTCGTGCTCGGGGCCGAGCTTGGCCCTCAGCCGCCGTACGTGGACGTCGACCGTTCGGGTGCCGCCGAAGTAGTCGTACCCCCACACCTCCTGCAGGAGCTGCGCGCGCGTGAAGACCCGGCCCGGATGCTGCGCCAGGTACTTGAGCAGCTCGAACTCCTTGAAGGTCAGGTCCAGGACCCGGCCCTTCAGCTTCGCGCTGTACGTCGCCTCGTCGACCGACAGGTCACCGTTGCGGATCTCCATCGGGGAGTCGTCCGAGACGATCTGCTGGCGGCCCATCGCGAGACGCAGCCGCGCCTCGACCTCGGCCGGCCCGGCCGTGTCGAGGAGGACGTCGTCGATGCCCCAGTCTGCGGTGACGGCCGCGAGGCCGCCCTCCGTGACGACGAGGATCAGCGGACAGCCGGGCCCCGTGGAGCGCAGCAGCTGGCACAGCGAGCGGACCTGCGGGAGGTCGCGCCGCCCGTCGACGAGGATCACGTCCGCGCCGGGGGTGTCCACGAGGGCGGGGCCCTCGGCCGGGGCGACCCGGACGTTGTGCAGCAGCAGGCCGAGTGCGGGGAGCACCTCGGTCGACGGCTGGAGGGCGTTCGTCAGGAGCAGCAGAGAACTCATCGCGCCGCACCTTCTTCGGTCGTCGGTACGCCGTGCGTCGTCGGTCCGTCGTGCGTCGTCGTCGTTCGCTCTTCCATGACGTCGGTTCCTCCTCGGTCCCTGCGAGGACGTCTATGTGTGCTCACGTGTTGCTCTCGCGCCCGGAGAGCTTTTGTTCATCCGTCCGTAACAACGGTCGGAAAACACAAAAGGACCCGGGGGCTGCGTTGCCCGGATCCTCTGGCAAGCAGAATAGCCCACATGAGTTCCGAGGCAGAGGGTCGATTTCACATCCTGGATGTTTCCTCGCTCACTTCCGGTCCCGTCCGGTCCATGCTGCGTACCGAAGACGGTGTCCGGATCGAGGCGGTTTACGAACCCTCACGGGCAAGTGTCACCGATACGGCCGTCGTCCTCGCCCACGGCTTCACCGGGTCGGCCGACCGTCCCGCCGTCCGGCGCGCCGCCCGCGCCCTCGCGGAGCTCGGCGCGGCGGTCGTCACCTTCTCCTTCCGCGGGCACGGCCGCTCGGGTGGCCGCTCCACCGTCGGAGACCGGGAGGTCCTCGACCTGTCCGCCGCCGTCCGCTGGGCCCGCGAGCTCGGCCACGCGCGCGTGGCGACGCTCGGCTTCTCCATGGGCGGCTCCGTGGTCCTGCGCCACGCGGCCCTGGAGCGGAGCGCGGAAGGCCGCGCCGACGCGGTCGCCGCCGTGTCCGCGCCCGCCCGCTGGTACTACCGGGGTACGGCCCCGATGCGCCGCGTCCACTGGGTCGTCACCCGGCCGGCGGGCCGCCTCGTCGGGCGGTACGGATTCGGCACCCGGATCGACAGCAGGGCCTGGGACCCCGTCCCCCTGTCGCCCGTCGAGGCGGTCCCGCTGATCGCGCCGACCCCTCTGCTGATCGTCCACGGCGACCGGGACGCGTACTTCCCGCTCGACCACCCGCGCATGCTGGCCGCCGCGGGCCCGGCCGAGCTCTGGCTGGAGCGGGGCATGGGCCACGCCGAGAACGCGGCCGACGAGAAGCTGCTCGCCCGGCTCGGGGACTGGCTCACGCGCGCATAGCCCATGATGGGGGGCGGCGCGCACACGAACGAGAGGAGCGCCGCTATGGCAGCGGGAACCATCCGCTACTGGGCCGCGGCCAAGGCCGCCGCAGGAGTCGCCGAGGAGCCGTACACCGCCGGGACCCTGGCCGAGGCCCTCGACGCCGCCCGCGCGAAGCACCCGGGCGAGCTCGTCCAGGTGCTCAAGCGGTGCTCGTTCCTGGTCGACGGCGACCCCGTCGGAACCCGGAGCCATGAGACGGTACGGCTTGCCGAGGGCGGCACGGTCGAGGTGCTCCCCCCGTTCGCAGGAGGGTGAACCCCAGAGCTTGGCTTCTCCCCCTCCTGAGGGAGGTGGATTCCTACGGCTTGCGCCGTGGGCTTTTCTGCTTCGCAGCCAACTGCCCGCCCGGAGTTCTCCGTTGAGGTCTTACACCGGCTCCACAGACCGACACCGCCAGCCCGGCGGCCTTGAGGTTCTTCGCCGCGTTCACGTCCCGGTCGTGGGTCGTGCCGCAGCCCTCGCACGTCCAGATGCGAACCTGCAGCGTCAGGCTCTTGGCGAGCGTGCCGCAGCGGGAGCACAGCTTGGAGGAGGGGAAGAAGCGGTCGACCGCGATCACTTCCCGTCCGTACCAGGCGGCTTTGTACTCCAGCATGTCCCGGAACTCCGACCAGGAAGCATCACTGATGGATCGGGCCAGGCTCCGGTTCCTGACCAAGGTGCGCACGGTCAGGTCCTCGATTACGAGCGTTTGGTTTTCACGCACGAGTCGAGTGGTCAGCTTGTGCAGCCCGTCCCGCCTGCGGTCGGCGATCCGGGCGTGGATCTTGGCGACCTTCCGTCGGGCCTTGGCCCGGTTGGCGCCGTCGCCTTTGGCCTTGCGGGCAAGGCTCCGTTGGGCCCTGGCCAGAGCAGCGCGGTCGCGGCGCTCGTGCCTCGGGTTGGCGATCTTCTCCCCGGTGGACAGGATCAGGAGGTGGTCGAGGCCCACGTCGATTCCGACCGCCGCGTCCGCCTTCGGGAGCGGTTTCACGGAGGGGTCCTCGCACAGCAGCGAAACGAACCAGCGTTCCGCCTCGTCCTGCGAGACGGTGACCGTCGACGGTTCCGCGCCCTCCGGCAAGGGCCGGGACCACACGATGTCCAGCGGCTCGGACATCTTGGCCAACGTGAGTCGGCCTTCTCGGAACCGGAACGCGGACGTGGTGTACTCCGCGGTCCGACGGGACTTCTTCCGAGACTTGAAGCGCGGGTACTTCGCACGCTTGCCGAAGAAGTTCGCGAACGCTGTCTGCAGGTGCCGCAGCGTCTGCTGCAACGGCACCGACGAGACCTCGTTCAGATAGGCCAGTTCTTCGGTCTTCTTCCACGCGGTCAGCATGGCCGAGGTCTGGTTGTAGTTGACCCGCTCCTGGCGCACCCAGGCCTCGGTACGGGCCGCGAGGGCCAGGTTGTAGACCTTGCGTACACACCCGAACGTGCGCGACAGCTCGGCTGCCTGCGCATCGGTTGGATGGAAGCGGTAACGGAAAGCTCGCTTAACGTTACTCTCGGTCATGCTCACAAGTTAGTGTCACTATGCGTGAACCGCAAATCCGCTGGTCGGAGGGGCGCGATCTGCTTCTGCGGCAAATCTCAGCCCCTCGCCCCGACCCACAGGAGTCCACTTCCTACCCCCACCCAAAGGTGGGGGTATCCACGGAGGAATCAAAGATGAGCAACGGCCAGCAGTACGACCCGTACGGCAACGGGCACGGGCAGCAGAACCCCGCCGACGTCACGCAGACGTGGGAGGGCCAGACCTGGGACACCTCGTACCAGCCGGCCGTCTCGTACGAGCAGATCCAGGCCGCCCAGGCCCAGGCCCAGGCGCAGGCCGTGCCGCTGCCGCAGCACCATGCCCCAGTGGTCGACGGGACCCCGGAGCCGTACGAGCCGTACCCGTCGCAGGGGAACCCCGCCGCGTACTACGCGGAGCCTGCGGTCTTCGCCGCGCCCGCGACACCGGCTCACGCTTCCGTGGTCGACGAGGGGCCCGCCTACTCCTCGCCCACCACCTCCGGGAACGCCCGCGTCACCGACGCCCAGCGGGCCCGTGCCGAGGGCCGCTCGCCGATCATCGACCCCGGCATGCAGCCCGCCGCCCTCACCGCCGTCCTCGGCCTGCTGCTCGCCGGCGGCGCCTCCCTCGGCTCGTACGGACTCCTCGTCCCGCTCGTCCTGCTCCAGGGCCTCACCGCCGCCGGCTGGTTCCGGCTCAACGGCATGTGGCCCGCCCGCCAGGGCATCGCCCTCGCCTTCCTCGGCGGCCTCGTCGCCGACGCCGCCCTCCTCGCCACCGGCCGCGAGCACGCCGCCGCCGCGATCCTCGGCACGCTCGGCGTCTGGGTGCTGCTCTGCCTCGTCCTGCAGCTGCGCAGCCACGCCGACCCCGACGAGCGCATGTACGGCCTGATGGCCACCATCGCCTCCGCCGCCCTGACCGTCGTCGCCACCGGACACCTCGGCGCCGACCCGGACGCCGTGACCGTCGGCGGGGTCGCCGTCGCCGCCGCCGTCCTCGCCCGGGCGCTGCCGCTGCCCGGACCGGTCTCCGTGATCGCCGCCCTGCTCGCCGCCGCGGGCGCCGGGATCGCGGCCGGCGGCCTCACCGACCTGGGCACCTCCGGGGCGCTCCTCGGCCTCGGCGCCGGAGTCTGCGCCCTCGTCGGCCTGCGGGTGGCCGCCTACGACTACCCCTCGCGCTTCGTCCACATGACCGCCGGCATCGCGCTGCCCCTCACCGCCGCCGCGCCCGCCGTCTACCTGCTGGGCCGCGCCCTGGCCTGACCTGGGGTTCTTCCTGCCCGGGGAACCAACCGGCCCCCCGACACGTCGATCTTCGTGTCGGGGGGCCGGAACTTTTGAACGAACGAAAACGGGGGACGCTCAGCCCATGCGAGCACTGCGGATTCTGTTGATCGTGGCCGTCGTGCTGGGCGGGATCCTCGTCGGGATCGACCGCCTCGCCGTGTCGTACGCCGAGTCGGAGGCGTCGAGCCGGGTGAAGCTGTCGGCCACGAAGAGCGACTCCATCGAGGTCGACATCAAGGGCTTCCCCTTCCTCACTCAGGTCGCGGACAAGCGGTTCGACGAGGTCGACGTGAAGGCGACGGGCGTCACGGCGACGGCCGGCGACAAGGACATCCGGGTCGGCGAGCTGACCGTGTCCCTGCGGGACGTGGCCGTGACCGGCGACTGGGCGGGCGCGAAGGCGGGCTCGGCGAGCGGCACGGCCCTCATCTCGTACGCGGACCTCACCGCCGCGTCCGACCGCGAGGCCACCGTCGCCTACGGCGGGAACGGCAAGGTCAAGGTCACCGGCAGCGTGAAGATCATGGGCCGCAGCCTGACCCGCTCGGTCCTCTCCACGGTCACCGTCGTGAACGGCGACACCATCAAGGTCCGCGCCGACGAGGTGCCGGGCGGCGGCATCCCGGGCCTGGAGGAGCTGGTCCGGGCGCGCACCGACTTCGAGCGCCCGATCGGCCTGATCGCCGGCATGAAGGTCGAGAAGGTCGAGCCGCGCCCGGACGGCCTGGCGGTCACCGTGTCCGGCAAGGACGTCGTCCTGGCGGGCTGAGCGGCGGGCTCGGGGGCCGCGAGACGAGTCGAGCACCTGCGCACGGGGCCGAGAGACGGGCCGAGCACCTGCGCACGGGGCCGCGAGGCGGGCGGAACACCGCCCACCTCGCGGCCCTTTTTCATATGCTGAGACGCGGCCGTCCGATCCGCAGATGGCGAAGCGGACACCGCGACGCGGAGGCGTCCGGAGCCGACTCGTACCGTGATCACGTCTCGCATCTCGGACGATCGCGTCTCAAAATACGACACACCGGTGACACGGCCGCCTGTCCGTCCCTACGATCGAGGGCATGAAGCGACAGGCGGATCTCACGAAGCGGCGGGCAGTAGACCTGTGCCGCGTCGCCGCCATGCTCTGTCGCTCAGTCTGAGCGGGACGCCAACTCCCGTATCCCTCAGGCCCGTCGACTGACGTCGGGGCCGCACCGTGCAGAGCCGTACGCCCGTCCGTATGACCGCATGTCCGTACGCACGCGATGACGCGTACCGCACCACACACCCGCACCACCGCAGCACGCCCCCGCACACTGCCCCGGAGGAGAACAGCATGGCTCGCAGCGACGTCCTGGTCGACGCGGACTGGGTCGAGGCCAACCTCGACAACCCGCAGGTCGCCATCGTCGAGGTCGACGAGGACACCTCGGCGTACGAGAAGAACCACATCCGCAACGCCATCCGCATCGACTGGACCAAGGACCTGCAGGACCCGGTCCGCCGCGACTTCATCGACCAGGAGGGCTTCGAGAAGCTCCTCTCGGCCAAGGGCATCGGCAACGACACCACGGTCGTCCTCTACGGCGGCAACAACAACTGGTTCGCCTCCTACGCCTACTGGTACTTCAAGCTCTACGGCCACCAGGACGTCAAGCTCCTCGACGGCGGCCGCAAGAAGTGGGAGCTCGACTCCCGCGACCTCGTCGCCGAGGTGCCGGCCCGCCCGGCCACCGAGTACAAGGCCAAGGCCCAGGACGCCTCGATCCGCGCCTTCCGCGACGACGTCGTGGCCGCGATCGGCGCCCAGAACCTGGTCGACGTCCGCTCGCCCGACGAGTTCTCCGGCAAGCTGCTCGCCCCGGCGCACCTCCCGCAGGAGCAGTCGCAGCGCCCCGGCCACGTGCCGAGCGCCCGCAACATCCCGTGGTCGAAGAACGCCAACGACGACGGCACCTTCAAGTCGGACGACGAGCTCAAGGCCCTCTACGAGGACGAGCAGGTCGACCTGGCGAAGGACACCATCGCGTACTGCCGCATCGGCGAGCGCTCCGCGCTGACCTGGTTCGTCCTGCACGAGCTGCTCGAGGTCCCGAACGTCAAGAACTACGACGGCTCCTGGACCGAGTACGGCTCCCTCGTCGGCGTGCCGATCGAGCTCGGCGCCAACAAGTAACCCCCACTTCTTCTTCAGGACAGGACAGAGAACATGTGTGGAGCTCAGGTCGGCGGCCCCGACGTCAGCACGCTCAAGCCCGGTGAGACGGCCATCCAGGGCCAGGTGACCAAGGACGGCGAGCCCGTCACCGGTTACGTGCGCCTCCTCGACGGCTCCGGCGAGTTCACCGCCGAGGTCCCGACCTCGGCCACCGGCCAGTTCCGCTTCTACGCGGCGACCGGCGAGTGGACCCTCCGCGCCCTGGTCCCCGGCGCCCAGGCCGACCGCAAGGTCGTCGTCACGGAGGCCGGCGGCCTGACGGACGTGGCCATCGCGGTCTGACCCGCGAACGCGGAGAAACACCGCACCCGAACGGCCGGAGGGCCGTGCCTCCTGGGGGGTTTGGACGCCTATTCCAGGACACTGAGGCACGGCCCTTCGGTCTGTCCGCGTCAGGGGCGCGGTCGTACGCTGAAGGTGTGTACGCGCGACGTCGGCACGTCTACTTCTGGATGATGGGCGTCTGCCTGGTGCTTTTCGTGGGCGCCTGGGCCGTCGTGCGCCTGTTCTCGATGCCGGTCGCCATCGGCATGTGCGTCGTCGCCATGGTCATCCCCCCGATCGCCGCGATGGTCGCCAACCGCCGGGGCCCGGAGGACCGCTGGTGGGACGATCCCTCCGGGGATCCCAAGTCGGACGAGTGGTGGGACGAGCTGGACGGCAAGAAGCGGCGCGAGTCCTAGACGGCAAGAAGCGCCGCGGGCCCTGGTCCTGGCTCAGTAGACGAGCGCCTGGGTCTCGTCGGACATGGCTTCCTGGACGAAGACCTGGGCGCCGGCGATGCGGATGCCCTCCAGGACGTCCTTCTCCGTGATCTCGCGGCGGGCCGCGCACTGCGTGCAGAGGGTGATCCGGCCGGCCGCCAGGATCGAGTCGATCAGGTCCGGCAGCGGCGCGGCGTGCGGGAGTTCGAACTCCGCCGCGCGGCCCGGGAGCGCGAACCAGGAGGACTCGCCGGTCAGCCAGAGCGAGACCTCGACGCCGCTGGCGACGGCGACCGCGGCCACCGTGAAGGCCTGGGAGCAGCGTTCGGGGGCGTCGGCCCCTGCGGTCACCTTGATCACGAGCTTCTTCGCCATATGCCGAACTGTAATGCGCGGCACTGCAACCTCATGCGCCCCTCGCGTGTCAGCTGTGTGCGCGGATGACGGAATCCGCGCTTCAGGTCTCGTGGGGGGACTCTTGAGTATCGAAGAAAGTATCCAAAATACGGATACAACATCACCGCCCGAGCCGGAGACGGCCACGGAAACCGCTCCTCCGGTCCAGAAGCCGCGCCGCCGTGTCCTCCGTACCGTCGCGCTGATCGCCGTCGCCGCCGTCATCGGCCTCGTCGGCGGCACCGCCGTCGGCTACGGCATCCAGGCCGACCGCGAACCCACCGCGCTCCCGCCGCTGAACCAGCCGGGCCTCGCGTACCCGGCGAAGCCGCTGCCGAAGGGCCAGGAGCCGGAGCCGCCGGCCGCGAAGGACGACCGCCAGGCCAAGGCCCAGGGCGACCTGCGGAAGCTGCTGCTGCCGAAGCCGGCGGGGGCACGGGCCGACGGCCAGGACGGCTGGCAGTCGCTCTCCGAGTACGTCGACGACTTCACCCGGCCCGAGGACGCCCTGGGGTTCCAGCTCGACCAGGAGATCCGGCGGATCGCCACCCGGTCGTGGCGCGTGGGCGAGTACAAGCGCGTCGAGATCAACCTCGTGCAGTACCGCTCCACCTCCGGGAACGGAGCCCTCGAACACGTCAAGGCGCAGCAGCGCATCGCCATCGGCGACGGGAAGTCCGATTCCCTCGGGGAGCCCGTGAAGGGCTCCGAGAACGGTCGCTACTTCCTCTACCCCGTGCACCGCCAGGCCGGATACCTGGACTTCTACGAGGCCCGCGCCTTCATCCAGCGCGGTGACATCGCGATCACCATCCTCATGTACGACACCAAGAAGATCGCCGAGAACGAGATCCGTTCTCTGGCCGAGCGGCAGCTGGGGCGCCTGTGAGCGAGAAGTCCGGGAGCCGCACGCGCCGGATCCTGAAGAACGTGCTGGCCTCCGTGGTCGTGCTCGGCGCCGTCGGCGGCGGCGTCGCCTACACCGCCGTCACCGTCGACCGCGCCGACCGGACCGCCCCCACCGTGGCCTGGGCGGACCCCACCGCGACCGCGACCGCCAAGGACCCGGCCGCCGAGAACAGCGCCCGCGGCAAGGCGTCCACGCCGATGAGCAGGCTCCTCCTGCCCGTGCCCGAGGGCTATGTGCTCGGCGCGGACATCGAGGGATACGGGAACGACGACGAGATCCCGGCGAAGCAGGCCGCGGCCCTCCTCAAGCAGACCGGCAAGGCCTTCTACGGCAAGAAGCGCCGCGCGTACGAGAAGGAGGTCGACCGGCTCGGCATCCAGGGCATGGCGATGCGCTCGTACGCCGCCCAGGACAGCACCCTCCAGGCGGAGGTGATCGTCCTGCGGATGAAGGACAAGAAGACGGTCCGCGAGTTCTTCGAGCTCCGCAAGGAGATGTCCGAGGTCTTCAAGCTGCGCAAGGGCCCGAAGATCAAGGAGTACGCGAAGAACTCCGCCTGCTACCTGGCGCCCAAGCCCGCGAAGCCCGAGCAGGACGGCGAGGACGAGCGGACTCCCGACCTCCAGAAGATGACCTGCTCCGCGTACGACGGGGAGGTCATGGTCACCGTCACCGCGTTCGGCGCCGAGCCCTTCGACCAGAAGGCCGTGGCGGACCTCGTCGAGCAGCAGCTCCGCCACATCCAGTCCCCGGGGGAGTACGTATGACCGAGCAGATGACAGAGACGGACGTCCCGGAAGCGGCGCCCGCCGCGCCCCGCCGGTCCCGCCGGGTCCTGTGGGCCGTCGCCCGCTGGACCGCCGCCGTCGTCGTGTGCGGCGGCGTGGGCGCGGGCACCGCCATGGGGATCACCGCCTTCGACCGGAACGACGTGCCCGGCCTGGCGACCGAGAACGACGGGCGCTGGGCGTACCCGCAGCTGCGTCTCCCGGCGCTGCCGGCGGACCGGCCCCGCCCGTTCACCGAGGGCAACGACGGTGAGGTCCACTACGCCGACGTGCGCGAGCTGCTGCTGCCAGCGCCGGCCGGTGCGACGGTCGACCCGAAGCTGAACGGCGGGTTCGTGCCCACCGACTCGTACCTCGCGCTGTACGGGAAGGAGTCCCGCGACGAGCTGAAGCGGGCCCTGGCGGACTCCACCCTGCGGCACGTCGCCGCCCGTGGGTGGACGACGCCGGACGGCACCCGCACCAGCATCCACCTGCTGCGGTTCAGCTCGGTGGCGTTCGCCGAGGCGTTCAAGGACGAGGCGGTGCAGGCGGACGCCGCGGACGGCCCCAAGGCCCTGCCGGACGGGGTGGACGGCGTCGTCCTGGACAGCTTCGCGGACGACATCGGCGTGGCGGACACGAGCGCGTACGCCTTCCAGGAGAAGAAGCCGTACGGGCCCGAGCAGGTCCGCTGGGCCTATGTGCAGGCCGGCGACACCCTCGCGCTGATCACCCAGACCCGTAAGGGCGAGGCGCTCGCCGTGCCGTTCCAGCAGACCGTCACCCTGCAGAACCAGCTGCTCGGCTGATCGTCCCGGAGACCCACCTCACCGAGTGGGCCGGACCCCCGCCCACTAAGCTGGGGTCCGGCCCGTTCCGCCTTCACCGCTCAGTCGAGGAGCACCCCGTGATCGTTTTCTTCGAAACTCTCCTGGTCCTGGTCGCCGTCGGCGTGATCGCCTTCGCCGGTCTGACCGTGAAGAAGCTGTACCAGGGCCAGCGGTAACCACTTCTAGAGAACGCCAGAGCTGCTCATGATCGAGATCCCGTCCGACCTCAACCCGGACCTCGTCCCCCTCGCGTTCCTGCTCGGTACGTGGGAGGGCGCGGGTGTCTCCGACTTCCCCGGCGCCGAGAAGTGCAACTTCGGCCAGTCCGTGACGTTCAGCCACGACGGCCGGGACTTCATCGAGTACCACTCGCACTCCTGGGTCCTGGACAACGACGGCAACAAGGTCCGCCCGCTGGAGAGCGAGAGCGGCTACTGGCGGATCGACAAGGACCGCAAGGTCGAGGTCGTCATGGTCCGTGACCAGGGCATCGTCGAGATCTGGTACGGCGAGCTCGCCGACCAGAAGCCGCAGATCGACCTGGCGACGGACGCCGTCGCGCGGACCGCGGCCTCGGAGGCGTACAGCGGTGGCAAGCGGCTCTACGGCTACGTGAAGAGCGACCTGATGTGGGTCGGCGAGAAGGCGACCCCCGAGGTCCCGCTCCGCCCCTACATGTCGGCCCACCTGAAGAAGGTCGTGACGCCGGAGGAGGTCGCGGAGATGGCCCGCAACCTGCCCGACATGCCGGACGACGGCATCGCGTTCTTCCGCTAGACCGGCGATCGCCTGAGCGGCGATCCCCCCGTTCCCCTCCGGGCCCATCGACCTGCTGGTCGGTGGGCCCGGAGTTGTTAATCCCCGGCCGGCGCGAGCCAGGGGGGTTAACAAAAGCTAGATGACTGCGATCCCCTTGCGGCGGGATGCGATGCGGAGTACCTTCATGGATGCAGGGACCCGGTAACGGAAAACCCCCGGCCGCATGAGGCGTGGCCGGGGGTTTTACAAGCCGTGCTTCAGGCGGCATGCCGAAGCAGAGGCGATCCTGAAGCGTTCCCGGGAAGCATAACGCCTGGCGTGGTGGTCCGCCACAGGCTGTTCATCGGCATGCGCCATCAGCAAGGGGGAAACGTGGAAGAAGAGCTGCCCGCATGGATGTCCGACGTCTTCTCGGAGGCCAGGCTCCGTGCCTACACGGACTTCACAGGTGGGGACCGTACGGCGGCCCTCCGCCTGTACTGGTGGAACGTGGAGGCCTCGGCGGCGCTGTTCGGGCCGTTCCACTGCCTTGAGGTCGCTCTCCGCAATGCCGTTCACGACCGGCTGGCGGAGTTCCACGGGCGCCCGGACTGGTGGACCGTGGCTCCGCTCAGGAGCGGAGGGCTGCGCAAGGTGGACGAAGCCCGCCGCGCCTGCCAGGGGCGGGGGAAGTCCGGTACGCCGGACGAGATCGTCGCCGAACTGTCCTTCGGCTTCTGGCGGCAGCTGCTGACGCGCTGGAACAGCCGGGACTTCTGGGTACCCGTCGTGCACAAGGCGTTTCCCGGCTACCAGGGTCGTCGGGACGTGCTCGACGACCAGGTCCTGTCGCTCGTGCTGCTGCGGAACCGCATCATGCACCACGAGCCGATCCACCATCGCGACCTCCGGGAGGACCACGCCAAGCTCTACCGGATCATGGGGTACGTGAACCAGGATCTCGCCAAGGAGATCCGGTCGATGGACCGCTTCCCGGCGGTGCTCGCGGCCAAGCGTGACGCGCTGCGCGGCCGCCGGCCGCCCCGGTTCTGAGAGGGTGACTCCTGTGCGTCCACTCGCTGAACGACTGGTCACCCGGTCGGACATCGCTCGCCTGGCAGGCGTGAACCGCCCTGCCGTCACCAACTGGGCCCGCCGCCACGACGACTTCCCGCAGCCCGTCGCATCCGAACGGACCGGCACGGGAGCGGTGGACACGTTCCGGGCCTCCGACGTGGCGGCGTGGCTCGCGACCAGGCGGATCCCGGTCGGCGGGCTCCAGGCGGGCGAGCTGGAGGGGACGACCTACGGGGATCGGTTCCTGGCCTCCCTCGGGGTCGGTTCGCGAACCAGCCCGCAGACCGTTCTCACGCACATCCTCGACAGGCTCCGGGGCGAGAGCACCACGGAGCGCGTCCTCGACCTGCTGATCGCCGTCACGTACGTCATCGCCGTCCGGTCCTCCGACGAACTCTCCCGGTCCGTCGACGTGTGGTGGGCCGTGCGGCGGACCCTCGCCGAAGACGGCATCGAAGCGGCGGGCCTCGGAGGCCCCGCCGGCGAACGGTGGTGGCAGGAACGTTCCGCGGATTTCGCGGCTCAGGTGCTCGTTGCCGAGGGCTGGGACCGCGACACGGCGATCGAGGCGTTCGACTGGCTCGTCGAGCAGCGCAGCGGCATCGAGGGGCGGCGCGGTAGCGACCTGGTCACGCCCAAGGCGGTGCGCCGCCTGATGGCGGAACTGCTGTCCGGGGTCGATGACGGTGCCGAGAGAACGATCCTCGACCCCTTCTGCCGTACGGGAGAGATCCTGGACACCTGCGCCGCCGTCGAGCGGGAGCGGGCGCCGGGGGCGTCGCTCGCCCTACGTGGGGTGAGTGGTGGGGCGGAGGACGCGACTCTGGCTCGTATGCGGCTGACCCTCCGCGACACCGACCACGCAGTGGACACCCGCGGCTTCTGGTGGCCGGAGCCCGGACAGCGGTACTCGGCGGTCGTGAGCAACCCGCCGTTCAACCAGCGCACCGAGGAACCGTACCGCTACGAGGGGCACTTCCCGTACGGCACGCCTCCTCGGCACAGCGGGAACTTCGCCTGGCTCCAGCTCGCCGTCTCCGCGCTCGCGCCGGGAGGCAGGGCGGCCGTTCTGATGCCGAACATCGCCGCGCAGTCGGCCAACCCGGCCGAGCGTGCGATTCGCGCCGCCATGGTCGAGAGCGGTGCGGTGGAAGCGCTGGTCGCGCTGCCGCCGCAACTGTTCGGCAGGGCCACGAGCATCCCGGTGACCCTGTGGCTGCTGCGCAGTCCCACCGGTGTCCCCGGGGACGTACTGTTCGTCGACGGGGCGTCGCTCGGCAGCATGGCCGACCGCGTCCGGCGTGTCCTCTCGGCGGCCGATGTCGCCTCCGTCGTGGATGTCTGCCTCCGATGGCGGTCGGCTCAGGCCGGAGGGAAGGCATTCTCCGGGCGGAGCGGGTTCAGTGCCTCGGTGTCCCCCGGGACCCTGGCTGCCAGAGACTGGCTGCTCAGTCCCGTCCTGCATGTCGCCGCCGAACCCCCAGGGAGCACCTCCGACGTGGCGCCGCGGATCGGCCGATTGATCGACGACCTCGCGCGCCGGGACGAGCAGGCACGTGAGGCGGACGGGCGGGTGCGGGAGATCCTGTCCGGACTCGAGAAGGAGGGCAGGTGGAGAGCGTGAGTGATCCGCAGGAAGCGGGCGCTTCGCGAGAAGTGGGCCGTTCGCGGAGCGCTCCGACGGTACCCCTGGGCGAGATCTGCGACGTCCAGAGCGGGATGCCGGCGCTGAAGCCGGAGCAGTACGCAGCCGAGGGACTGCCCGTCATCCATCCCGTCGACCTCGTAGACCACCGGCTGACGGCGTCGCCCTCCCGCCACGTGCCCGCCGAGGAGGCGGAACGGCTGAGAAGGTATGCCGTCACCGCCGGTGACCTCCTCATGACCCGGTCCGGGACGGTCGGACGTGTCGCGCTGACCACCCCGGACGAACAGGGGTGGCTGCACGGCCCGTCGCTGATCCGGCTGCGGGTGCGCACGCCTGAGTCCGTCGACCCGCAATACCTTCTGGCCTTTCTCTCCTCGTCCGCCTCACAGGAATGGATCGGCCGTGCCGCGGCCGGATCGACCATCCAGCACCTCTCGATGCGCCTGCTCGCCGAGCTTCCCGTACGCCTGCCGGGTCTGGCGGAACAGCGGCGGGTGGGCCGGACGCTCAGGGCTCTGGACGAGAAGATCCGGGCACACGAGGCCGTGGTGCGTGCGACGCGGGCGCTCCGGGGAGCCTTGACGGACACGATGACGACGGGCGATGTCCACGACTCGGACGCTTCGGACCGGTGACTCGGCGGGGGCCCGGCGCGGGGCCGTCACTCCTACACTGGGGGGCGTGGTGAGTACCGACTGGAAGAGCGACCTGCGGCAGCGCGGCTATCGGCTGACGCCGCAGCGTCAGCTTGTCCTGGAGGCCGTGGACAAGCTGGAGCACGCGACCCCGGACGACATCCTCGGCGAGGTCCGCAGGACGGCCTCCGGGGTGAACATCTCCACCGTGTACCGGACCCTGGAGCTCCTGGAGGAGCTCGGGCTCGTCAGTCACGCGCATCTGGGGCACGGGGCCCCGACCTATCACCTCGCCGACCGGCACCACCATCTGCACCTGGTGTGCCGGGACTGTTCCGAGGTGATCGAGGCGGACGTCGAGGTGGCCGCCGACTTCACCGGGAAGCTCCGCGAGACCTTCGGGTTCGAGACGGACATGAAGCACTTCGCGATCTTCGGCCGCTGCCGGGACTGTTCGAACAAGGAAGCTGCCGCCGAGTCGTAGGCTCTTCTGTATGAAGAGCCCTCTGTTGTCCCTGCCCGGCGCCGTCCCCGCCGAAGGCCGCGACGAAGGCGTCGCCGCGCACTACGGCGACCTCTTCCGCGAGCAGCGCGCCCTCGCCGAAGGCAACGGTTTCGTCGACCTCTCGCACCGCGGTGTCGTCGCCGTCTCCGGCGACGACCGGCTGAGCTGGCTGCACCTGCTCGTCACCCAGCACATGACGGAGCTGCCGCCGGGGCAGGCCACCGAGGCGCTGATCCTCTCCGCGAACGGGCACATCGAGCACGCCCTGTACCTCGTCGACGACGGCGAGACGGTGTGGGCGCACGTCGAGCCGGGGACGCGCGAGGAGCTCGTCGCGTACCTGGAGTCGATGAAGTTCTTCTACCGGGTGGAGGTCGCCGACCGTACGGAGGACTTCGCCGTCGTCCACCTGCCGGCCGGGTCCATCGCCGAGGTGCCCGCGGGTGTCGTCGTACGGGAGACCCCGCACGGCCGCGATCTGTTCCTGCCCCGGGCCGACCTGGAGTCCTTCGCGGCCTCGCACGGTCCGGCCGCCGGGATCCTCGCGTACGAGGCGCTGCGGGTCGAGGCGCACCGGCCGCGGCTCGGCTTCGAGACCGACCACCGGACCATTCCGCACGAGGTCGGGCTCATCGGCAGCGCCGTGCACCTCCAGAAGGGCTGCTACCGGGGCCAGGAGACCGTCGCCCGGGTGCAGAACCTGGGGAAGCCGCCGCGCCGTCTGGTCTTCCTGCACCTGGACGGCAGCGAGGTGCTGCTGCCCGGGCACGGCACCCCGGTCCGGCTCGCGGCCGACGGGGAGGAGGGCCGGCAGCTCGGCTTCGTGACGACCGCCGTCCGCCACCACGAGCTGGGCCCGATCGCCCTGGCGCTGGTGAAGCGGAACGTGCCGGTGGACGCGCCGCTGATCGCCGGGACGACGGCGGCCGCGCAGGAGACCGTCGTCGAGCCGTAGACCTCAGACCTCGATCAGTACCGTGAACGGGCCGTTGTTCGTGAGGGAGACGCTCATCTTCGCTCCGAAGCGGCCCGTCTCCACGTGCGCGCCCAGTTCCCGGAGGCAGCGCACCACCTCGTCGACGAGGGGTTCGGCGACCGGGCCGGGGGCCGCGGCGTTCCAGGTGGGGCGGCGGCCCTTGCGGGCGTCTCCGTAGAGGGTGAACTGGGAGACGACGAGCAGCGGCGCGTTCACGTCGGAGCACGACTTCTCGTCCTCCAGTACCCGGACGGACCAGAGCTTTCTGGCCAATTGGGCGGCCTTCTCCGGGGTGTCGTCATGGGTCACCCCGACCAGGACGCACAGCCCCTCGCCGGAGATCTCACCGACGGTCTCCCCTGCGACGACGACGCTCGCGCCGTCGACCCTCTGCACCACTGCTCGCATGCGCACCAACCTACCGAGGGTGCCGCCGACCGAAGGACGAGGGGCCGAACGGGTGCAGAGCGCCTGCACGTGCAGGTGCAGGAGTGGCACCATGCGGGGGAGGCGGTGCGGTTCCGCACCGGTCGAGGGGACGATTCTCATGAGTGCACCTGGCACCGGGCCGACGCCGTCCGGCCCCGTACCGCTGATCCGCTCCGGAACCCGTGGCGGAGGACCGGGCGGAGGACCCGTGACGCGCCCACCCGTGCAGCGGTCCGCCGAGCCGGCGGACCGGACGCAGCCCGACCGTCTGCAGCCCGACCGTCTGCAGCCCGGGTCGCAGCCCGACCTCGGCGCGCTGCGGCTGCCCGAGCTGCGCGCGCTGCGCCGGGACGCGCAGAGCGACGAGGCCGACCTGAGCTATGTGCGCCGGATGCTCCAGGGCCGGATCGACATCCTGCGGGCCGAGCTGGCGCGGCGGACCGATCCGGAGGCCCCGGTCCTCGACCGGCTCTCCGAGATCCTCGCCGACGTGCCCTCGCGGCACCGCAGTTCGGCGCGGCACGTGACGCTGTCGACGCCGCGCGGCGAGGAGTACCGGCGGCTCGCGACCGAGATGCTGTCGGAGGTCGAGCTGTCGGACCTGACGGCCCGTACGGACGACGAGCTGCACGCGGCGATGGGGCGGCTCGCGGGGTACGAGCAGCAGATCTCGCGGCGCCGGCAGCACCTCCAGCGGACCGCCGACGACTGCAGCGCGGAGATCGCCCGCCGCTACCGCGAGGGCGAGGCCCAGGTCGACGACCTGCTGGCCTGAGGTCCGGGCAGGCCCGAGCGTCTGGAGTGCCCGAGCGCCGGGAAAGTCGGGTGCGGGGGCCGGGCGGCCGTGCGTAGGGTCGGGGGATGACTGTCGACGTACGCGCGGTGACGGAGTCCGAGTTCCGCGACTGGCAGCGGGCGCTGCGCACCGGCTTCCTCCGGACGCCGGTCGTCTCCGACGAGGAGTTCGCCGACCGGCTGGCCCACGCGGACCTGGCGCGGACGCTCGGGGCCTTCGACGGGGGCCGGATCGTCGCCACCTTCCGGTCCTTCCGGCAGGAGGTGAGCACGGTCGGCGGGGGGAGCCTCGTCGCCGACGCGATCACCCAGGTGACGGTCTCGCCGACGCACCGCAGGCGCGGGCTGCTCGGCCGGATGATGGCCGCCGATCTCGCCGCGGCGAAGGAGCGGGGCGACGCGATCGCGACGCTGATCGCCGCCGAGTACCCGATCTACGGCCGGTTCGGCTTCGGTGTGGCGAGCTGGACGTCCGAGTGGGCCGTGGACGTGCGGCGGGCGGGTCTCGACCCGCGCCGCTCGGGCCGCCCGGAGGACGGCGGCCGGATCGATCTGACGGACGGCGACGAGATCCGCCGGACGGGCCCCGGGCTGCACCGCCGTCTGGCCGGCGTCCGTGCCGGGGTGACCCACCGCGACAAGCGGGACTGGGAGCGCGGCACGGGGCTCGGTTACCAGAGCGATCCGTGGCGGGAGCCGTACTACGCGATGTACCGGTCGGCCGCCGGCGAGGTCGAGGGGTACGTGGCGTACACGGCCGACGACAAGTGGGACGACGCGAAGCAGCCGGTGAACACGGCGAGCGTGCGGGACCTCGTCGCGGTCACTCCGGCCGCCGAGCGTGCCCTGTGGCACTACATGTGCTCGATCGACTGGATCGCGACGGTCCGCTCCGGCTACCGGGCGCCCGACGACCCGCTGCCGATGCTGCTGCCCGACCCGCGCGCGGCCAGGCTGGTGACGTACGCGGACATGCTGTGGGTCCGGGTCCTGGACGTGGTCCGGGTGCTGGAGGGCCGGACGTATCCGGTGGCGGACAGCCTCGTCCTCGAGGTGCGGGACGCCGACGGGCTCGCGGGCGGCCGCTTCCGGCTCGACGCCTCCCCGGCGGGCGTGACCTGTGTCCGTACGACCGGGTCCGCCGATGTCGCCCTCGGCGTCGCCGAGTTGGGGACGCTCGCGTTCGGTGACGAGTCGGCGGTACGGCTGTCCCGGCTCGGGCGCGTCGAGGAGCTGACGCCCGGTGCGGCGGCCCGCGCCGAGCTGCTGTTCCGGACGCCGCTGAGGCCCTTCTCGCCGGACATCTTCTGAGCCCTGCCCTCATAGGATGGACGTCTCGCAAAGGAGATGTCCCGTGAAGCCGGAGTACCCGACCGGGTTGCGTGAGCGGAAGAAGGCGCGCACCCGGCAAGCCCTGTCGGACGCCGCCATCGCGCTCTTCCTGGAGAAGGGTTTCGACGGGGTCTCCGTGGCGGAGGTGGCCGCCGCCGCCGAGGTGTCGAAGCCGACGCTGTTCCGGTACTTCCCGGCCAAGGAGGACCTGGTCCTCCACCGGTTCGCCGACCACGAGGACGAGTCCGCGCGCGTGGTGGAGGCCGGGCGGGCCGAGGGCGCGGCGCCGCTCGACGCGCTGTACGCGCACCTCCTCGACGGGCTTGAGCGGCGCGATCCGGTCACCGGGCTCTGCGATGTTCCGGCGGTCCTGGCGTACCACCGGCTGCTGTACGGGACCCCCGCCCTGCTCGCCGCGATCCACGGCTACCAGCAGCGGTCGGAGGAGGTCCTGGCGCGGGCGCTCGGCGGCGACCCCCTGGTGGCGCGGCTCGCGGCCGGGCAGATCGTGGCGGTGCTGCGGATCCTGGCGAACGCGAACGTGGCCCGGCTGATGGCGGGCGAGGCGATCGAGGAGGTGGGGCGGGACGCGGTGGCGGGGGCGGAGAAGGCGTTCGGCTCGCTGCGGCAGGGGCTTCCGTACTGACCCCCGCTATGACCAAGTAAAAAATGTAACCCGGTAACGTTTTCCGCTAGGCTTGTCGGAATGACGTCACTGGACCTTGAGCTCGCCCGCGAACGCTCCCACCACGACGCCTGCCGCGCCGCCCTGATCCGCATGACCGAGGACGTCGCCGACCAGGTCGTCATCGGCGAGGACGTCGCCGCCTCGGGCGCCGACGCCGAGGCGCTCGGCTACCACCTGCGCAGCCGCGCCAAGGAGATGGGCGAACAGCCGCCCGGACCGCTGTTCTTCGGCCGCCTCGACCGCGAGGACGGCCAGATCCACCACATCGGCCGCCGTCGGATCGCCGAACACCCGGCCGCCCCGCCGCTCGTCGTCGACTGGCGCGCGCCCGTCTCCCGCGCCTACTACCAGGCCGGCGCGCACGACCCGCAGGGCGTCCTGCGGCGCCGCCGCTTCGGCTGGGCCCCGCACAGCACCGGCGCCACAGAGGACCTGACCGCCCTGGAGGACGAGCGCCTCACGGACGGCGGCGGGGCGGGGACCGTGAGCGCCCTCGTCACCGGGGAGATCGAGCGCCCCCGGGTCGGCCCCATGCGGGACATCGCCGCCACCATCCAGCCCGAACAGGACGACCTCGTCCGCTCCGAGCCCGCCGCCTCCCTGTGCGTGCAGGGAGCCCCCGGCACCGGCAAGACCGCGGTGGGCCTGCACCGGGCCGCGTACCTCCTCTATACGCATCCGCAGCGGATCCGCCGCTCCGGACTCCTCGTCCTCGGCCCCCACCGGGCCTTCCTCGCGTACATCTCCGAAGTGCTGCCCTCGCTCGGCGAGACCGGCATCCGGCAGGCCACCCTCGACGAGGAGATCGCCCGCCACGCGGTACGGGCCGAGGACGGCGAGGCGGCGGCCCGGGTCAAGCACGACGCCCGGATGGCGCGGGTGCTGCACCGCGCGCTGTACGGCAGGGTCGACCCGGCCCCGGCGGAGGACCTGGCCGTCCCGGACGGCACGTACCACTGGCGGCTCCCGGCTCACGAACTCGCCGCGATCGTCTCGGCGGTACGGGAGGAGGCCCCGCCCTACGCGACCGGCCGCGAGCGGGTCCGCGCCCGGGTCGTCCGAGCCCTCCAGCTCCGGGCCGAACGCCGCTCGGGGCCCATGGGGGCGGCCTGGGCGCGGAGGATCGAGCGGGCGCGGGCGGTGACGGCGTTCCTCGACGCGTGCTGGCCGAGGACGAGCCCCGAGGAGGTCCTGGCGGAGGTCCTGACGAACCCCGACGACCCCGCGCTGAGCGAGGGCGAGCGCGTGGCGATCCGCTGGGCGCGGCCGCCCCGCTCGTACCGCTCGGCGCACTGGACCGCCGCCGACCTCGTCCTCCTCGACGAGCTCGCGGGCCTGATCGAGCGCCCCGAGAGCTACGGGCACGTCGTCGTCGACGAGGCCCAGGACCTCTCGCCCATGCAGTGCCGGGCCATCGCCCGCCGCACCGCGTTCGGTTCGCTCACCGTCCTCGGCGACCTCGCCCAGGGCACCACCCCGTGGGCGGCCCGCGACTGGGCCGAACAACTGGCCCACCTGGGCAAGGCCGGGACCCCCGTCGTGCCGCTGACCCTCGGCTACCGGGTGCCGGCCGCGATCGTCGACCTCGCCAACCGGCTCCTGCCGCAGCTGGGTGCCGATGTGCCCGCCGGGCGTTCGGTACGCCGGGACGGCGAGGTGACGGTCCACCCGGCGGAGGACCTGGCCGCCGGGGTGCGCGAGGCGGTGCGGGCCGCGCTCGCGGCGGAGGGCTCGGTCGGGGTCATCACGGCGGACGGGCTCGTCGACGCGGTGGCGGAGGCGGCCGGCGACTGCGGCGGGGGCGAACGGGTGACCGTGCTGCCCGCGACGGTCGTCAAGGGCCTGGAGTTCGACCACGTCGTGGTCGTCGAACCGGCCGCGATCGTGGCGGCCGAGGCACGCGGCGCGAACCGGCTGTACGTGGTGCTCACCCGGGCGGTGTCGCGCCTCGCGCTCGTGCACGTGGGGGAGCTGCCGGAGTGTCTCCGTGGGGAGGGGTGAGGGCGGCTCGGTCCGGGCGGGGGCGGTGCGCCCGGCCGGCCCGGGTTCGGCGGCGAGTTCGACGGCCGGAGCACCCGGCGGCGGTGACCCGTCGTCGGGTGCTCCGGAGGAGGCGCGGGGCGGTGCCGGGCCGTCGGTCGGGGCTCAGGCCGCCATCGTCATCTGCCGGGGCTCGGTGGGGGTGGCGTTGGCGGTGGGGCGCAGGACCGTGAGGGCGACGGTCAGGGCGAGGAGGAGGAGCCCGGCGCCGACGCCGAAGGCGAGGTGGTAACCGCCGGTCAGGGCCTCGGGGGCGGGCTTCCCGGCCGCCGTGAGGGACTCGGTGCGGGCGGCGGCCAGGGTGGAGAGGACGGCGACGCCGAGCGCCATGCCGATCTGCTGGGTGGTGTTGAAGAGCCCGGAGGCCAGGCCGGCGTCCGCCTCCTCCGCGCCGGACATGGCGAGCGCGGTGAGGGACGGCAGCGCGAGGCCGAAGCCGGCGGCGAGCAGCATCACCGGGAGCAGGTCGGTGGCGTACGAGGCGTGGACGGGGACGCGGGTCAGCAGGCCCAGGACGCCGATGAGCAGGACGAGGCCGGTGAGCAGGACGTTCCGCTCGCCGAAGCGGGCGATGAGGGGCGCCGAGACGCCGAGGGAGACGGCGCCGATGATCAGCGCGGCGGGCAGCATCGCGAGGCCGGTCTCGGCGGCTCCGTACCCGAGGACCTTCTGCAGGTAGAGGGCGACGAGGACCTGGAAGGAGAAGAGCGCGGCGACCATCAGCATCTGGACGGCGTTCGCGCCGGCGACGGCGCGGGAGCGGAGGATCCGCAGCGGCATGAGGGGGTGCGCGGCCTTCGCCTGGCGGAGCAGGAAGCCGGCGAGGAGGGCGAGCGCGAGGGCCCCGAAGCCGAGCGTGTGCGCCGAACCGGCCCCGTACTCCTCGATCTTGACGACGGCGTAGATCCCGGCCATCAGTCCGGCGGTCACGAGCAGCGCGCCGGTGACGTCGGCGCCGGCCTTCAGCCCGAGGCTGCGGTCGGCGGGCAGGGCGCGGAGGGCGACGAGGAGGGTGGCGGCGCCGATGGGCAGGTTGATGAAGAAGATCCAGTTCCAGGCGAGGGCGTCGGTGAGGACACCGCCGAGGACCTGGCCGAGGGAGGCTCCGGCGGCGCCGGTGAAGCTGAACACGGCGATGGCGCGGGCGCGTTCGCGGGGTGCGGTGAAGAGGGTGACGAGGATGCCGAGGCCGACGGCGGAGGACATCGCGCTGCCGACGCCCTGGAGGAAGCGGGCGGCGATGAGGACGGCGGGGGAGGTGGCGACGCCGGCGAGGACGGAGGCGGCGGTGAAGAGCGCGGTGCCGGCGAGGAACATCCGCCGGCGGCCGATGAGGTCGCCGAGCCGGCCGGCGAGGAGGAGGAGCGAGCCGAAGGCGATGAGGTAGGCGTTGACGACCCAGCTGAGGCCGACGGGGGTGAAGCCGAGGTCGCCCTGGATGGCGGGCATCGCGACGGTGACGATGCTGCCGTCGAGGACGGTCATCAGCATGCCGGTGGCGAGGACGCCGAGGGCGAGGCGGGGGCTGGGGGCGGGGGCAGCGGGCATGGGGACAGCTCCTGTCGGAGGGAGGCGACAGGAGTGACACTAACAGAAGGTTTTGTTGCAGACTATTTTTTACGGAACGGCTTACGGGTGCTATCCGCGCTGCCGGGCCCGGCGGGCGGGCGTCGGGCTCTCGACGGGGGCGTCCAGATGGCCGGTGGCCAGCCGGTTCAGGGCGCGCAGCAGGACGGTGCGCTCCTCGTCGGGGAGCGAGGAGAGGGCGCTCTCGTGTACGCCGTCCACGATCTCCTGGCTCTGCCGGGCGACCTCGGCCCCGGCCTCGGTGACGGCGATGATCCGCGCCCGCCGGTCGGTGCTGGACGGCCGGCGCTCGGCGAGCCCGGCCTTCTCCAAGGCGTCGACGGTCACGACCATCGTCGTCTTGTCCATGTCCCCGATCTCCGCGAGCTGCGCCTGCGTCCGCTCCTCCTCCAGGGCGTGCACGAGGACGCAGTGCATCCGCGCGGTGAGCCCGATGGCACTGAGCGCGGCGGCCATCCGGGTCCGCAGGACGTGACTGGTGTGATCGAGGAGGTAGGAGAGGTCGGGCTCGGTGCGGGTGGGCGCCATGGCTGTCATACCTGCCAGCGTAACGAGAACCGATCCGTAGCGGATCGTCGCGAAGCGGACGAGTGGGGGCGGCCGCGCCGTGCTGGGCGGTGCCCACGCCCCGTGTGGGCAATCGTCCCGCTGGGCGATGGGGGTCCCCCCTGCTCGAGCGAAGCCGAGAGCTTGGGGGAGGGTGGGCGCACGGGACGGCGCCCTTTCGCGGCGCCTTCGCGTTCCGGGCCTGGACCCGCACCGGCCGTGGCGGCGCACATTCGGTGCGGGTTCAGGCGCTGGAGCCTAGGCCCGGCTCGGGGCGCCGTTCCGTTGTGCCCACCCGTTCCGCCCCAGCGGAACGATTGCCCACAACGGGCGGAAGCGCGCCCGCGACGGGGCCCTACAGGCCCCGCGTGCCGTCTATTCGTTCGCGCAGGAGGTCCGCGTGGCCGTTGTGGCGGGCGTACTCCTCGATCATGTGGATCAGGACCCAGCGGAGCGACACCGTTCCGCGCCACCCGTCCTCGCCCGTGACGTCCAGGTTCGGCGCCTCCGCCGTGAAGCGGTCCGCGTAGGCCACCGCCGCGTGCCACGCCTCCCAGGCCTCGGCGACGGCCGACGGGCCGGCCGCGGCCTCGTCGAAGTCCCCGTCGGGGGAGGCCGGTGAGGAGAAGAGGGGGCGCGCGTCCTTCTCGCCGGCGAGGATCTCGCGGAACCAGTGGCGCTCGACGTCGGCCAGGTGCCGGACCAGGCCGAGGAGGGACAGCGTCGACGGTTCCACCGACCTCACCGCCAGCTCCTCCTCCAGGCCCGCGCACCTCAGCACCAGCGTCGCCCGCTGGTCCGCCAGGAACCCGGCGAGCATCGGCAGCTCGTCCCCGGTCGCGGGACCGGTGAACCGCGCCGGCCCCGCGACCCCCGCCTCGTCGAGGACATCCGAGCGCCGCCTGGGCGCCGCCACGTCGTTCCGTTCGTCAACTGTCATGCTGTCCCTCCCCGTTGGGCTTTCAGGCCATACTGTCAGGCCTTCGGCTGGGCGAAGCGGATCATGTTGCCGGCCGGGTCGCGGAACGCGCAGTCGCGCACGCCGTAGTGCTGGTCGACCGGCTCCTGGAGGACCTCCGCGCCGGCCGCCCGGACGCGTTCGAAGGTGGCGTCGACGTCCTGCGTGGAGAAGATGACGCCGCGCAGCAGGCCCTTGCCGAGGAGGTCCGTGACCGCCTTCCGGTCGGCCTCCGAGGCGCTGGGGTCGGGCAGCGGGGTCTCCAGGACGACCGCCACGTCCGGCTGCGCGGGCGACCCGAGGGTCACCCAGCGCATCCCCTCGTAGCCGACGTCGTTGCGGACCTCCAGGCCGAGTGCGTCCCGGTAGAAACCGAGCGCCGCGTCGGCGTCGTCGACGGTGATGAAGCACTGCGAGAGCTTGATGTTGTCCATGCCGACGACGCTACGGCGAGGCGCTCGTTCCCGCTTCTCCGATCCTGATCGCTTCAGAAGGGCCGCCGTTCTTCACCGGCCGCGTCAGCACCTTCGCCACGCACGCCGGCATTGCCGCGCCCTCCTCGTGGCTGCGCGCCCGGTACGCGCTCGGCGTCTCCCCGACCAGCTCGGTGAACCGCGAGCTGAACGACCCGAGCGACGTACAGCCCACCTCGAAGCAGACCTCCGTCACGCTCAGGTCCCCGCGCCGCAGCAGCGCCTTCGCGCGCTCGACGCGCCGGGTCATCAGATAGCTGTACGGCGTCTCGCCGAACGCGGTGCGGAAGCTGCGCGCGAAGTGCCCGGTCGACATCAGGGCGACCCTCGCCAGGGCCGGTACGTCCAGCGGCGAGGCGTAGTCGCGGTCCATGGTGTCCCGCGCGCGGCGCAGTCGTTTCAGGTCCTCCAGGTCCACGCCCCCAGCATGGCACGGCACACGGCACCCCGTACGCGACTCTTGCAAGCAGGTGCTTGCAATAGTTAGCAAAGGCTGGCATGGTCGGAGCATGGCATCGCTCAACGTCGGCAATCTCGGCGAGTACCTCCGCGAGCAGCGGCGGACCGCGCAGCTCTCCCTGCGTCAGCTCGCCGACGCCGCCGGGGTGTCGAACCCGTACCTCAGCCAGATCGAGCGCGGGCTGCGCAAGCCCAGCGCCGAGGTCCTCCAGCAGGTCGCGAAGGCCCTGCGGATCTCCGCCGAGACGCTCTACGTACGGGCCGGGATCCTCGACGAGAAGGAGCGGGAGGAGCTGGAGACGCGCGCCGTCATCCTGGCCGATCCCTCGATCAACGAGCGGCAGAAGCAGGTGCTGCTCCAGATCTACGACTCCTTCCGCAAGGAGAACGCCGCCGACGCCGCCGCGGAAGCCGCACCCGATGCCACGCCGCCTTCGACCTAGTACGTCATCTCCGGGAGGAACACCAGCATGGCCATCATCGACGAACTGCGTACCCCTCTCTACTTCGCCGCCGGCACCGCCGACCTCGCCGTCCAGCAGGCCAAGAAGGTCCCCGGCCTGATCGAGCAGCTCGCCGCCGAGGCCCCCGCGCGCATCGACGCCGTGCGGAAGACCGACCCGAAGGCCGTGCAGGAGAAGGTGACCGCGCAGGCCAAGGAGGCCCAGGCCACCGTGCAGTCGAAGTTCGCCGAGGTCGTCGGCGGTCTCGACACCGACCTGAAGAAGCTCGGCGAGACCGCCCAGGACCTCGCCCTGCGCGGGGTCGGCGTCGCCGCCGAGTACGCCGTGAAGGCGCGCGAGAAGTACGAGGAGGTCGCCGCCCACGGCGAGGAGGCCGTCCGCGCCTGGCGGGGCGAGGTCGCCGAGGAGATCACCGAGATCGCCGTCGTCGTCGAGCCCGAGCCCGAGGCGAAGGCGGAGACGGACGAGAAGCCCGAGCCCGAGAAGGCGCCCGCTCGCAAGACCACCGCCCGCAAGGCTCCCGCCAAGAAGACGACGGTCGCCGCCGAGAAGGAGTAGGGCCGGGCACCAATTCGGGTACCCGGTGCGTTGTACCGGGTACCTTGACCGCGAGGCGCTCTCTCTCCATCCCCCTAGGCGGTGCTCAGCATGTTGCGCGCGGGATTCGACTCCCTTCTCTCCCTGGTGATCTTCCTGGTCTTCACCGGCTTCGCCGTCGCCGCGCTCGTCTTCGCCGCCATGGCGCGCGAGGACGCCTACCGCGCCGCCGACAAGCAGACGAAGAAGTTCTGGCTGATCATCCTGGGCATCAACCTCGCCCTGAACCTGCTGCTGCCGATGCTGTTCCTGCAGATCGCGGGCCTGATCGCCGCCATCGTCTTCATGGTGGACGTGCGCCCCGCGCTCGCGCAGGTCTCCGGCGGAGGCCGGGGCGGCCGCCGGGGCGGCGGCTCCAGCAGCGACGGACCGTACGGCCCCTACAACGGCGGCCGGTAGGCAGGACGACGGAAGACAGGACGACGGAAGACAGGGCCCGGGTGGTGCTTACCCCCGGGTCCTGTCCCTTTCCAGGGCCAGGACGGCGACGTCGTCCGTGAGCTCGCCGCCGTTCAGGGACCGGACCTCCGTCACGGCCGCCTCCAGGAGTTCCTCGCCCCGCAGGCCCGAGGCCAGCTGCCGGTTGATCATCTCGACCATCCCGTCCTGGCCGAGCCGCGGCGAGTCGGGGCCCGCCGAGCGGCCCTCGATGAGCCCGTCCGTGTACATGAGCAGGCTCCACGCCCCGCCCAGCTCGACCTGCCGGCGCGGCCAGCGGGCGCGCGGCAGCAGTCCGAGGGCCGGGCCGCCGTCCTCGTACGGGAGGAGCCGTGCCGTCCGCCCCTGCCGGGCGATCAGCGGCGAGGGGTGCCCGGCCAGGCAGAGCCCGGCCCGGCGCCCGTCGGGCGCGATGTCGACGGTGCAGAGGGTCGCGAAGATCTCCTCGCTCTCCCGCTCGTGCTCCAGGACCTGCTGCATCGTGGAGAGCAGCTCGTCCCCGCACAGGCCCGCGAAGGTCAGCGCACGCCAGGCGATCCGCAGCTCGACGCCGAGCGCGGCCTCGTCGGGGCCGTGCCCGCAGACGTCGCCGATCATGGCGTGGACGGTGCCGTCGGGGGTGCGGACGACGTCGTAGAAGTCGCCGCCGAGCAGGGCGCGGGAGCGTCCGGGCCGGTAGTGGGCGGCGAAGCGGAGGTCGGAGCCCTCCAGGAGCGGCGTCGGGAGCAGCCCGCGCTCCAGGCGGGCGTTCTCCTGGGCGCGGAGGCGGGACTCGGCCAGCTTCACCTGGACCGCGTCGGCCCGCTTGCGTTCGACGGCGTACCGGATGGCCCGGCTGAGCAGCCGCCCGTCGAGCTCCTCGCGGAAGAGGTGGTCCTGGGCCCCGACGCGTACGGCCTCGGCGGCCAGCTCGGCGTCCGCGGAGCCCGCGAGCGCGAGGACCGCGTGGCGCGGGGCGAGGCGCAGGATGTGCCGCAGCGGGGCGAGCGGGTCGTCGCCGGCGGCCCCGGCGCGCGCGCCGGGCAGGGAGAGGTCGACGAGGACGCAGTGGACGTCGTCGGTGAGGAGCCGCTCGGCCTCGGTGAGGTTACGGGCGGTACGGATGCGGACCCGGGTGCCGGCGGCGTCCGCCGCGTCGAGCAGTTCGGGTACGGCGAGGGCACCCGCCGGGTCGTCCTCGACGACCAGGAGAGTGAGATCGGTGCGGTCGGTTCCTGTGACTGTGCCTGTCATGGGAGTGGCGTCCATTGGGGTGGTTTCGCCGGGTCCCGCAGCGGCAGAGACGTTTCTCTGGCGCGGTACGGATACGGGCATCGGTCCGGGTTTCCTTCCCTCCCCCCGAGGGTGCGCAGGGCGCCGGGTGGCGTCCCGCCCGTCCCGGACCATAGCGGTAGGGCGGTGCGCAGCGGAATGGTGATCAGCCTGTGAGAGCGCGCGTCGCACTTGGCATATGCCGCGGAAGGGGAGGTACTTGCCCCCGGACGGTCCGCGCGGGGCACCGGATCCCATGAGAAAGGTCACGCCCCGGGAGCCGCCCGTCGAGCCACCGGGGTGGCTCGTGTCACGAAGGGCGGACCACGCCCCCTCGCGTCACCGAGGCCCTTCGTGTCACGAAGGGCGGACCACGCCCAGGATCTCCATCGAGCCCGCGCCCGCGAGGGTCACGTTCCGGCCCGGGCGCGGCGCGTGCACGATCATGCCGTTCCCGACGTACATGCCGATGTGGCTCGCGTCCTGGAAGTAGACGATCAGGTCGCCGGGCCGCATGTCCTTGATGTCCACGTGCGGAAGCAGCCGCCACTGCTCCTGCGAGGTGCGCGGGATCCCCCGGCCGGCCGCGCCCCAGGCGCTCTGGGTCAGCCCCGAGCAGTCGTACGAGCCCGGTCCCTCCGCGCCCCAGACGTACGGCTTGCCGATCTGGGCCGTGGCGAAGTCGACCGCCCTCTTGCCCTCCGCGGTCGCGCCCGCGTGCGGGCCGTCGAGGACGCCGGTGCCGAGCCAGCTCGTCTGGGCCCGGAGCTGGGCCTGCTCCTCCAGGCGCCGCAGCCGCTCGCGCTCCTCGGCGGCGAGCTCGGACTCCAGCTTCTTCGCGGCGTCGATCTTGTCGTTGATCTCCTTCTTCGCCTTGGCCTGCTTGACGCGGATGGCCTCCAGCTTGGTCCAGTTGGTGCTGGCGTCCTTGGCGTACGTGTCCAACTCGGCCTGGGTGCGGGTCATCTCGCCCAGCAGGTCGGTGGTGGCCTTGGCGCCGGACTTGAGCCGCCCGGCGGCGTCGAGGAAGAGCTGCGGGTCGTTCGTGAGGACGAGCTGCGCGCCGTCCGGGAGTCCGCCGTTGCGGTACTGGGCGCGGGCCTGGGCGCCCGCCTTGGACTTGAGGTCCTCGATCCTCTCGCGGCCCTCCACGATCATCCGGGCGAGCCGGACGATCTCGGCGGACTGCTCCTTGGTCTTCTCCTCGGCGAGGTTGTACGCGTCGGTGGCGACGGCCGCCTTGCGGTAGAGGTCGTCGATCTCCTTGCGCACCTCCTCCAGGCTCTTCTTCGGCGGCGGGGGCGGGAGCGGCGCGGCCGAGGCCTGGAGGGTCAGTGCGGGGGAGGCCAACACGGTCAGGGCGCAGATCACGGTGATCGCGGCAGTGGCGTGGCGGCGTCGGTTCACGAGCTCCCCCTCGAGTGACCCAAATCTGATTTACCGTCAGTAACTTGGTGGTGACCTTGGCGATAGTGCCATGCGAAACCGGAAAACGACAGGGGAAACCAGGGCTTGTCGGGCCGGTTCCCCCCACGGGGGACGAGTGATACGCGTGTGGCGTTCCCTCTGCACGGGAAATTCAAGGGGAGTTACGGATACCGAGGGAAAGACATCCGGGCCGACACGCCGTCAGAACCAGCCCCCCGTCAGAGCCTGCACCCCGTCAGGACCGGTCCGCCGTCAGAACCGCCCCCCCGGTCAGAACCCGCCCCCCCCGTCACGTCCTCGGTGCCAGCGCCTCCCACCGCACCGTCACCTCGCCCTGGCGCCACCGCCGCGGGCCGTCCGTCAGCGGCCAGTCCGCCGCCAGGTCGCGGACCGAGCGGATCCACCGCTGCCGGGCGCCGAGCGAGGCGTACGGGGCGGCCGCCGCCCACGCCCGGTCGAAGTCCCGCAGGAACGCGTGCACCGGTTCGCCCGGCACGTTCCGGTGGATCAGCGCCTTCGGCAGCCGTTCCGCGAGGTCCGAGGGCCGGTCGAGCGAGCCGAGCCGGGTCGCGAAGGTCACCGTGCGCGGCCCGGCCGCGTCGAGCGCCACCCACACGTGCCGGCGCCCGATCTCGTCGCAGGTGCCCTCCACGAGCAGCCCGCCGGGTGCGAGCCGGTCGCAGAGCCGCGCCCAGACGGCGGCGACCTGGTCCTCGTCGTACTGGCGCAGCACGTTCGCGGCCCGGATCAGGGCGACCCGGCCGGGGACCGGCACCTCGAAGCCGCCGTGCAGGAAGGAGAGGCCCTCGTGAGCGGCTTCGTACGGCTTCGCGGCCTCGACGCGGGCGGGCTCGATCTCGATCCCGTACAGGAGGGTGCGGGGGTCGGCGGTGCGGAGCCGGGCCAGGAGCTCGACGGCGGTCCAGGGGGCGGCCCCGTACCCGAGGTCGACGGCGAGCGGCGGCTCGGGGGAGCGGCGCAGGGCGGGGCCGTGGACGGCGGCGATCCAGCGGTCCATGCGGCGCAGCCGGTTCGGGTTGGTGGTCCCGCGGGTCGGGGTGCCGACGGGGCGGGTGGTGCGCGGGGCCATGTCATGAGCGTAAGGGGTGCCTCTCGGACCGGTGGCCCCGGCAACGAATTGGCAAAGCAGGGGGCCGGCGGAAATGAAAGGGGCGATTCCGGTGTTGTGGCCGCTGGAGGACGTACCGCGCCCTCCAGCAGTCATGCCCGACGAGCTCAGCCGCCCAGCTCAGCCCCCCGAGCGGAAGGACCGCCGACGTGAGCCAGTACGTGTCCCGGTTCGCCGGTACCCGGCACCGGCACCCGGCGCCGGCCAGGCTCCGGCTCCCCGGCCGGCACCGCACCCCCCGGCGCGTGGCCATGCTCAGCGTCCACACCTCGCCGCTGCACCAGCCCGGCACGGGTGACGCGGGCGGCATGAACGTCTACATCGTCGAGCTGGCGAAACGACTCGCCGCCATCGACATCGAGGTGGAGATCTTCACCCGGGCCACCACCGGCGGCCTCCCGCCGGTGGTCGAGCTGACCCCGGGCGTGCTGGTACGCCATGTGGACGCGGGCCCGTACGAGGGTCTGGCGAAGGAGGAGCTGCCGGCGCAGCTCTGTGCCTTCACGCACGGCGTGATGCAGGCGTGGGCGGGTCACCGGCCCGGCCACTACGACCTCGTCCACTCCCACTACTGGCTCTCCGGGCACGTCGGCTGGCTGGCCGCCGAGCGCTGGGGCGTCCCGCTCGTGCACGCCATGCACACGATGGCGAAGGTCAAGAACGCGGCGCTGGCCGAGGGCGACACGCCCGAGCCCGCGGCCCGGGTGATCGGCGAGACGCAGATCGTCTCGGCCGCCGACCGGCTGATCGCGAACACGGCCGAGGAGGCCGACGAGCTGGCCCGCTTCTACGAGGCGGACCCGGGCAAGATCGCGGTGGTGCACCCGGGGGTCAACCTGGACCACTTCCGTCCCGCCGACGGCCGCGCGGCGGCCCGGGCGCGGCTCGGCCTGCCGCAGGACGCGTTCATCCCGGTCTTCGCGGGCCGGATACAGCCGCTGAAGGCCCCGGACATCCTGCTCAGCGCCGCCGCGCGGCTCCTGGAGCAGGACCCCTCGCTGCGTGGCCGGATGGTGGTCCCGGTGGTCGGCGGCCCGAGCGGCAGCGGCCTGGCGAAGCCGGAGCAGCTGCAGAAGCTGGCGGCCCGGCTCGGGATCTCGGACGTCGTGCGCTTCCACCCGCCGGTGGGGCAGGACCGGCTCGCGGACTGGTTCCGCGCGGCCAGCGTGCTCGTCATGCCCTCGTACAGCGAGTCCTTCGGTCTGGTCGCGATCGAGGCGCAGGCGGCGGGCACGCCGGTCGTCGCGGCGGCGGTGGGCGGTCTGCCCGTGGCCGTACGGGACGAGGTGACCGGTTTCCTCGTGCAGGGGCACGACCCGGCGGACTACGCGCGGGCGCTCGGCCGGTTCGTGACGGACCCGACGCTGTCCGCGCGGATGGGCGAGGCGGCGGCGCTGCACGCGGGGTCCTTCGGCTGGGACACGGCGGCCTCGGGCACGGCGGACGTGTACACGGCGGCCATGCACGACCACCGGCTGCGGGAGAACCGCCGTCGCGTACGCTCGCACCATGGCTGAGACCGAGGTCGTCCGGCGGATCGTCGAGGACACGTTCAAGGACGCGGAGCTGGACTGGGAGTCCCCGGAGCCCGGCTCGTACGTCGTGAAGCTCCCGGGCACGCGGAAGCTGTTCACCACCCTGTCGCTGCGGGTGGGCCGCCACTCGGTCTCCCTCAACGCCTTCGTCATCCGGCACCCGGACGAGAACGAGGCGGGGGTCCACCGCTGGCTCCTCGAACGCAACCTCAAGCTGTACGGGGTGAGTTACGCGGTCGACGCCCTCGGCGACGTCTACCTCGCCGGCAAGCTGCCGCTGGCGGCCGTCACCCCGGAGGAGCTGGACCGGCTGCTCGGCTCGGTCCTGGAGGCGGCGGACGGCGACTTCAACACCCTCCTGGAGCTGGGCTTCGCGTCGGCGATCCGCCGGGAGTACGAGTGGCGGGTCTCGCGCGGCGAGTCGACCCGGAACCTGGACGCGTTCAAGAACCTGACCCAGAAGCCGACGCGCTGACCCCTTCCCGTGAGGGCCCTCTGCTGCCAGGTCCGTCCCGCGAACCCGTACGAGGCCCAGCGGGCGCTCAGGGCGGAGTGACCGTGGCGCTGCGGTAGCGGCCCGGTGTCGTGCCGAACTCGCGGCGGAAGGCGTGGGAGAGGGCGTACGGGGAGGCGTAGCCGACGTGGCGGGCGACGGTCGCCAACGGGGCCTCGGTGTCGCGCAGCAGGGCGGCGGCGCGGGTCAGCCGCCACCAGGTGAGGTACGCCATCGGGGGGCGGCCCACCAGGGTGGTGAAGCGGCGGGCGAGGGTCGGGCGGGAGACGCCCGCCTCGGCCGCGAGCCGGTCGACCGTCCAGGGCGCGGCCGGGTCGGAGTGCAGCGCGCGCAGCGCGGCGGCCGCCACCGGGTCGCCCAGGACGGCGGGCCACGTTCCGGCCGTGCTCCCGGCCGCGGTCTCGGTCGCCATCCAGGACCGGATCATGTAGACGAACAGCAGGTCGAGCAGGCTGGGAAGCGCGAGGCATACGCCGGGCCGCCGTTCGTCCAGCTCTCCTCCCAGGAGGCCGATGGCGGCCCGGAGCTCGGAATGGGTGCCTTCGCGGGCCGGCAGGTGGACGAGCGGCGGGAGTTCGGCGAGCAGCGGGTGCGTGTGGCTGCGGTCGAGCCGGTACTTGCCGCAGAGCATCTCGACCTCGCGCGCGCGTGGGGCCGGTCGGGGCGGGCGCGGGAGGCTTCCGTCGGCCCAGCGTTCGAAGGGCACCGCGCGTGCGACCGTCTCCGCGTCGGCGGGCGCGTCGGCGATGACGTGCCCGGTGCCGTGCGGGAGCAGCACCGCGTCGCCCGGACCGAGCGCGACCGGTGCGCCGCCGTCGGGCAGCAGCCAGCAGCTGCCGCTGAGGACGACGTGGAAGCCGGCCCCGTCGTACGGGGCGAGCCGCGCGCACCAGCGTCCGGCGACCCGTACCCGGTCGGAGGAGGGCTGCCCGACCCGTACGGCCGAGATCGCGTCGCTCACCACGTCCATGGCGGGAGCGTATCGCCGGGGGTGAGCTTCTCGCGTATGAGGGGGAGCAGTTCAGGCATTGAGAGGCTCAACTCCCCCTCCCTACTGTCGATCGCATGACGAACGAGAGCGCACAGAGCATCGTCCTGGGGGACGTCGAGATCATCCGGGTCGTCGAGTGGCAGGGGCCGTTCGCGCCGGCCCGCACCCTCGTTCCGGACGCCGGGGCCGAGGTGTGGAAGGACAACGAGGAGTGGCTGGCGCCGGACCACTGGGCGCCGGACGGCGACAGCGCGGTGATGGCGCTGCAGACCTGGGTGCTGCGCAGCGGCGGGCGGACCGTCCTGGTCGACACCGGCGTCGGTGACGGGCGGGAGCGGCCCCACTCGCCGCACTTCCACCGGCGGCGGGACGGTTTCCTCGGCCGTCTGGAGCGGGCGGGCATCCGGCCCGAGGACGTCGACGTCGTCGTGAACACCCATCTGCACGCGGACCACGTCGGCTGGAACACCTACGACGCGGGAGGGGAGTGGGCGCCGACGTTCCCGAACGCCCGGTACCTCCTCCCCGCCGCCGACGACTTCCACTTCGGCCCGGAGAACGGGTACGGCGGCGGCCTCCAGGAGGAGGACCGGCTGATCTACGAGGACAGCGTGGCGCCCGTGCACCGCGCGGGGCTCGTCACGCTCTGGGACGGCTCCCACCGCATCGACGAGAACCTCGTCCTGGAGTCCGCGCCCGGCCACACGCCGGGTTCCGCCGTGCTGCGGCTCGCCTCCGGGACGGACCGGGCGGTCTTCGTCGGCGACCTCCTGCACAGCCCGGTGCAGATCCTCGACCCGGCGCGCGCCAGCTGTTTCTGCCTGGACGCGGCCGGGGCGGCGGCGAGTCGCCGACGGGTCCTCGAACGGGCCGCCGACGCGCGGGAACTGGTCGTCCCCGCGCACTTCGGCGGGGCGGGCGCCGCCGAAGTGCGCAGGGAGGGGACGGGGTTCGCGGTGGCCGGGTGGGCGGCCTACGGGAGGGGCTGAGTCAGGCGCCGACGGCGGAGGACTCGGGGTTCTCGCTGCGGTTGGTGGCGGGGGCGTCGACTTCCTCGGAGAGGGTGGTGGCGGGGGTGTCGACTCCGGCCGCCTCCGTCTCCTCCGAGAGGGCCTTCCGCAGGCGGGTGAAGTACCCGACCGCCGCCGCCACGCCGATCGCGGTCGTCACCGCCCACAGCACGTCCGGTCCCGGCCCGCCGACGATCGCGCCGGCGCCGATCGGGGCGACGAAACCGGCGACGGCCCACGACATGCCCATCACGCCCTGGTAGCGGCCCCGGGCGTGCTCGGGGGCCAGGCGGGCGGTGGCGGCGGCGTTCGTCGGGACGTGGATCATCTCGCCGACCGTCCAGACGACCACGGTCGCGGCGAAGGCGACGGGGGAGCCGGCGAGGGCGGTCGCGCCGGTGCCGAGGGCGAAGAGGAGCGCGGAGAGGGTCAGCAGGAGGACGGGGGAGCGCTTGTCGGTCAGCTTGTTGACGAGCAGCTGGAAGCCGACGATCACGATGCCGTTGACGGCGATGACGACGCCGTACGAGGAAGGGGAGAGGCCCTGGTTCGCCATGGTCAGCGGCAGGCCGATCCAGGGGGCGGTGAAGACGAGGCAGACGAGGAGGTTGAGCAGGACGAGGGTCCGGAAGGGCGCGTCGCGGAGCACGGTCAGCATGCTGACCTTCTCCTCGGCGACCGGCTCGCCCTGCTTGTCGACGGCGGCCTCGGGGCGGGTCTCGGGGAGCCGGAGGAAGACGATGACGGCGCACAGTGTGGTGGCGACGGCGTCGACGACGAACAGGGTCCGGTAGCCGAGGAAGGCCGCGGCGCCGCCGGCGATGGAGGCGACGGCGAAGCCGAGGTTGAGGGCCCAGTAGTTGAGGGCGTACGCCCGGCGCACGTCGTGGGCGGGGACCATGTCGGCGATGGTCGCGTTGATGGAGGGGCGGACGGCCTGCATGGCGACGCCCATGAGGAGGACGACGGCGGCGATGGCCCAGGCGCTGGTGACGACGGCGAGGGCGGCGGCGCAGGCGGCGGCCGCGAGGTGCATGGTGACCATGGTGGGGCGGCGGCCCCAGCGGTCGGTGAGGGCGCCGCCGAGCGGCGATCCCGCCACACCGCCCAGTCCGTGGAGGGCGACGACGAGTCCGGCGAACCAGGCCGAGTGCCCGAGCTCGACGGTCAGGTAGAGGGAGAGGAAGGTCAGGACGAAGGCGCCGGTCCGGTTGACCAGGGTGGAGAGCCAGAGCCACCAGAAACCCGGGGGGAGGCCGGAGACCGTCTCGCGGGCCGATCGTCTGAGCGAATCGATGGACATGTGTGGCGGCCCCCTGTGGTGCGTAAGCCCTGCTTCCGGCTCTCGTAACTTACGCATCTCATACGCCGGACGCCAGCGAATTGACGACGCGCGTCAATCGTCAGCGGTCGATTAGGCTCGTACGCATGGCCGACGCACCGTACAAGCTGATCCTCCTCCGCCACGGCGAGAGCGAGTGGAACGAGAAGAATCTGTTCACCGGATGGGTGGACGTGAACCTCACCGCCAAGGGCGAGAAGGAGGCGACGCGCGGCGGCGAGCTGCTCAAGGACGCCGGCCTGCTGCCCGACGTGCTGCACACCTCCCTCCAGAAGCGCGCCATCCGCACGGCGCAGCTCGCGCTCGAGGCCGCGGACCGTCACTGGATCCCCGTCAACCGCTCGTGGCGCCTGAACGAGCGCCACTACGGCGCCCTCCAGGGCAAGGACAAGGCGCAGACCCTCGCCGAGTTCGGCGAGGAGCAGTTCATGCTGTGGCGCCGCTCGTACGACACCCCGCCGCCGGCGCTCTCGGACGACAGCGAGTACTCGCAGGCCCACGACGCCCGCTACCAGACGATCCCGCCGGAGCTGCGCCCGCAGACCGAGTGCCTCAAGGACGTCGTCGAGCGGATGCTCCCGTACTGGTACGACAACATCGTCCCGGACCTCCTCGCCGGCCGCACGGTCCTGATCGCCGCCCACGGCAACAGCCTCCGCGCCCTGGTGAAGCACCTGGACGGCATCTCGGACGCCGACATCGCGGGCCTGAACATCCCGACGGGCATCCCCCTCTCCTACGAGCTGGACGAGAACTTCAAGCCCCTCAACCCGGGCGGCACCTACCTCGACCCGGACGCCGCCGCGGCGGCCATCGAGGCCGTGAAGAACCAGGGCAAGAAGTAACAACACGCGTGATCAAGGCCCCCACCTGCGGTTTCTCCGCGAGTGGGGGCCTTGTCCGTGTCTCCGTCCTGCGGTGCTACAGGGCCGGGCGGGGTTCGCTGGTCCGCAGCCTGCGGGCGAGGTGGCCGAGCAGGACGGCGTTGACCAGGCCGGACAGTGCCACCCCGAGGGCGAAGACCAGCGGGCCGAGCCAGGTGATCGAGGAGAACAGTTCGATGGGCGTGGAGATCGCCACCGCGAGGAGGCTGAGCGGGGCCGTGGCCATGAGGGGCCAGATGCCGGCGTATCCGGGGTCCGGCAGGAGGAACGTGGCGCACAGGAAGAATCCGAGGGCGACCGCGACCACGGCGAGGTAGCCACGGGCGAGCCAGTTGTCCACCGCGGGTGCCAGCAGGGCCCGGAGCCCGCCCGCGGGGTTCTCCACGTCTCTTCTTCGCTGCTCGGCCGGAGCCGTGGTCGTGATCCTCGTGGCGAGGGCTCCGAGCACGGCGGCGTTCACGAGGGCGCACACCACGAGCCAGCCGGTGAAGCCCGCGACCGCCGTCATGTCGGCCGCCCCGTCGATCTGGGCGCCGGGGTCGAGGGGGAGGAACACCATCAGGAAGGAGAGGGGCGCCGTCAGCAGCAGCGAGCTCCCGGCCAGGGCGCTGTCCGGGGCGAGGAACATGGCCGCGAGGGAGACGGCGAACACCGCGAGATAGCCCCGGGCGAGCCAGTTGCCCGAAGCGAGGGCGAGCAGTCGGCGCAGGCGCGGGAGGCGGCGGGGGTGGGACGCAGTCGGCATCGGTTGTTCCTCGGGTAGGTCCGTTGGTGATCTCCACGATGGATCACGGGTCGCGCCCGAACATGAGTACCGGTACTCAACGGCGGGGGCGCGGAGAGCGCATCCGTCTGCGCAGGACCCTCAGGGCCGGGCACCGTCCGTACGTTGTCGTGCGGGGGTTCTGAGGGCGTACCAGGTGTGTGACAGCGGGGGCCGGGTGCTGTGCGCGGGGGTGGGGCGTTGCTACGTTCCCGGCAGGGGTGCGGCCGTGCGGTGGCCGCCCGTGAAGAGGGGGCTTCCCGAATGAACGTCGACCGTCTCAGACCCGCTGTCCTCGCACTGGCCGCCGGTGCGCTGGCCGTTGTGCTCACCGGCTGCCAGGAGGGCGGCTCGGCCGCCGCGCCGACCGCGCCCGCGCCGGTCGCCACGACCACCGGCGCGTCCGGTGCGCCCGCCGGGACGACCGCCCCGCCGACCGCCCCGCCGGCCGCCACCCCGACCGCCGCTCCCGCCGTGAAGAAGCCCGTCGTCGCCAAGCCCTCGGCCCCCAAGCCCGCGCCCCCCAAGACCTCCGCGCCCGCGACGTCCGCGCCCAAGGCCGAGGACTGTGTCGACGCGCCTCCCGGGCCCGACGACGTCGACCCCGACGAGTTCGCGCTCTACCGGATCGAGGAGCTCGACCCCAGCACGGGGAAGGTCAACCTCGTGGTCCAGCGCGGGGCTTGGGGGTGTGCCCCCAAGGACTCCGACGGAGGGCCGTTCGTCGTCACCGGTGAGGAGAGCCGCTGGGCGCTCGACCAGGCCGCGTACGTCACCGCCACCAACCCGATCGTCACCAGCACCGAGAACCAGCGGATCGGCGTGCAGGAGCTGATCGACTGGGTCAAGGCCCACCCGGACTCCGGGCTCGTCTTCCGGTTCCAGGTCGGGGACGACGGGGCGATCCACCAGCTGGAAGAGGTCTTCACCCCGTAACGGGCCTTCTCCGCCGGACGGGTGAGGGCGAAACCTTCCGGCGGCCGCGCGCCGCTTGGGGCTCGGGGGAGCGGGTTAGGGGTGGGGATGACCTTGGTCGTCTCCACCGAAACGAGAACCCCCGTGCGCCTCCGCCACTCCCTCGCCGCCGTCTGCGGCGCACTCGCCCTCACCGCCACCCTGGCCACCCCCGCCCACGCCGCCACCGGCGACTTCCACTACCGGTTCATCGGGATCAGCGGCGAACCGCAGACCGGCACGCTCGAAGACCCGGCGAGCGGGGAGTGCCTCACCATCCCCGAGGCGGCCGACCCGAGCGCCTCCGAGCCCGCCTTCGCGCCGCACAACGACACGGACGAGAAGGCGATCGTGTTCACGGGGCCCGACTGCTCCGGCGACACCTGGATCCTCCGCCCGCACGGGCGCCCGGCCACCGACCGGTTGAAGCTGCGCTCGGTGGTGTTCTTCCAGCCGTAGCGGTTGCGGCGGACTTTCTCAGAACCCGTCGCAGGCGTGCGCGCGGAAGTCCGCCACCGTCGTCGTCCGGACCTCGTCGCCGTGGGAGTAAGCGACCTGGTCCGGCCGCAGCTTCTTCAGGTCCGCCAGGGTGAAGGAGTGGTGCAGCGTCGACCAGGAGTTGTCGTGGCTCGCGCCGTAGAGCTTGTAGAGCTGTCCCGGTTCGAGGGGGTGCGGGGCTTCGAGCGGTGTCCAGCCGTCGGCCCCGGTCGCCGAGCCGGTCAGGGGCCAGCTCGTGAAGCCGTCGACGGGCTTCGCCGAGGTCCAGACATCCGTGTACTCCGGTTCCTTGGCGTCCGCCGCGGCCTCGGCGCCCGGGTCCGGGTCCGGCTCGGCCGGGTACAGCAAGGCCTCGTCGATCTGGTCGTGGCACACCAGGATCACGCCCATCGGTTCCCCCTCCGCCGTCACCATGACGCCGGTGAAGCCCGCGGGCGGGACGGTGCAGCCCGCCAGGGCGGGCAGGAGGACGGCGATCGGTACGAGGCGGCGCAGCCAGGAAGTCATGCGCGTCATCCTGGAGCCGGTCGGGAAATCACCGATGGACATCCCGGCGAATTGTTAGCGTCCTGCGCATGAGCACGTCACTCCGCCTGGAGCCCGTCACCCCCGCCACCATCGACGCCGCCCTCGCCCTGCGCGTCCACCCCCATCAGGAGCGCAATGTCGCGCCCGTCGTGAAATCCCTCGCGGAGGCGTACGCCTTCGGGGAGAACGCCTGGCCGCGGCTGATCTTCGACGGCGACGAGCTCGTCGGGTTCCTGATGGCCTTCCTCGACATCCCCTGGAACGAGGAGAAGGACCCCGCCGACCGGCGCAGTGGTCTCTGGCGGCTGAACATCGCCGCCTCCGGGCAGGGCAAGGGGTACGGGCGCTTCGCCGTCGAGGCCGTGCGCGACGAGCTCCACCGGCGCGGCGAGCGGCGGTTCTACGTGACCTGGGAGCCCGGCGAGGACGGTCCCGGCGCCTTCTACGACAAGCTGGGATTCCGTACCACCGGAGAGGACAGCGGCGGCCAGGTCGTCGCCGTGCTTGATATAGAGAGGGGCCTCGACCTATAGCGGGGCCTCGACACAGAGCGGGGCGTGGGAGAGGGGAAGGGGGGCGCGTGTCCACGCGCCCCCC
>NZ_JBSHDU010000053.1:55794-59071 GCF_053616475.1 Streptomyces sp. NPDC055815
GCTTGATATAGAGAGGGGCCTCGACCTATAGCGGGGCCTCGACACAGAGCGGGGCGTGGGAGAGGGGAAGGGGGGCGCGTGTCCACGCGCCCCCCTCAGCGGTCAGCCCGAGCAGCCCCCGCACTGGCACGGGGAGCCCGACTGGCAGCCGCAGCCGCAGCCCGAGCCGCAGCCGCAGGCGCCGAGCACGGGCAGGAACACCGCCTCCCGCGGCGCCTCCGTACCGGATTCCGTCGTCATGGGGGATTCGGCCATGGGGGTCCCTCCCTTTCGAGGCGTGCTTCGCCTCCCCCCATTGCATGCCCACTCCGACCGGCGCATCAACGGCGCATCGGCGCCCGTGCGCCTACGCGCCCTCCACCGGCGCGTCCGCGGCCTGCAGCTCGTCCGCGTGCTCACCCGTCACCAGGTACACGACGCGCTTCGCCACCGACACCGCGTGGTCCGCGAACCGCTCGTAGTACCGGCCGAGCAGCGTCACGTCCACGGCCGTCTCGATGCCGTGCTTCCAGCGGTCGTCCATCAGGTGCTGGAACAGCGTGCGGTGCAGCAGGTCCATCTCGTCGTCGTCCTGCTCCAGCTGGAGCGCCAGGTCGACGTCCTTCGTGATGATGACCTCCGCCGCCTTCGCCATCAGGCGCTGCGCCAGCTGCCCCATCTCCAGTATGGTCGCGTGCAGGTCACGCGGCACCGCCGTGGCCGGGAACCGCAGCCGCGCCAGCTTCGCCACGTGCTGCGCCAGGTCGCCGGAGCGCTCCAGGTCGGCGCTCATCCGCAGCGAGGTCACCACGATCCGCAGGTCCGTCGCCACCGGCTGCTGCCGGGCGAGCAGCGCTATCGCCCGCGCCTCCAGATCGTGCTGGAGGTCGTCGACCTTCTGGTCCGCCGCGATCACGCTCTCCGCGAGCTTGAGATCCGCGTCGAGCATCGCCGTCGTGGCGCGCCCGATCGCCGACCCGACGAGTCGGGCCATCTCGACCAGGCCCTCGCCGATCGAGTCCAGTTCCTCGTGGTACGCGTCCCGCATGGATGTCCCTCTCTACGCAAAGCTCCGGGGTCCGGGTGGGGCTCGGACCCCCACGCTCCCACGTTCGGCCCCCTGTGCGTCCGATTCCAGCCCCTGAAATGAACCGGCTCTTTCCCCTAGGTGAACTCTGGGCGACCCCCGTCACCCCGGCGGTCAGGGCAAATGAACCACCCGCATCTCCATGGTGAACTCTGGGCGACGACTGTTCGAGCAGCCACTCGGACGGCTGGGAGAGTGTCCGCGACCCCGCATAACCTTGGAGGCATGGACGTGAACGCGGCGGTTGCCGCATTGGCAGCGATCGCCGGCGTGTGTACCGGCGTGATCGCCATGCTGGCGTTCCGCTGGAGCGAACGCGACCAGGCGCGACCGACCCGTACCTCGCTGCACACCGATGCCGTGCTCCCGCCCGGCGTCGACACCGTGCTGTCCGTGCTGCGCTCCTCCGCGGTCGTTCTCGACGAGAGCGACTCCGTGGTGAAGGCCAGCTCGGCGGCGTACGCGCTCGGCCTGGTCCGCGGCGGCAAGCTGGCCGTCGAACCCATGCTCAACATGGCCCGTGACACCCGCCGCGACGGGGAGATACGGCAGGTCGAGCTGGACCTGGCCCGGCGCGGCACCGGACGCGGCGAGGCCCTCGCCGTCTCCGCCCGGGTCGCCCCGCTGGGCTCGCGCCTCGTGCTGCTCCTGGTCGAGGACCTCACGGAGGCCCGCCGCATCGAAGCGGTACGGCGTGACTTCGTCGCCAACGTGAGCCATGAGCTCAAGACTCCCGTGGGCGCGCTCTCCCTGCTCTCCGAGGCGGTCATGGACGCCTCGGACGACCCCGAGGCGGTCACCCGCTTCGCGGGCAGGATGCAGATCGAGGCGACCCGCCTCACCAACCTCGTACAGGAGCTCATCGACCTCTCCCGCGTGCAGAACGACGACCCGCTGGAGGACTCCGAGCCGGTGTCCGTGGACGAGCTCGTCGCCGAGGCGATCGACCGCTCCCGGCAGCCCGCCTCCACCAAGCAGATCACCATGGTCTCCGGGGGTGCCGCCGACCTGTACGTGTGGGGCAGCCGGGGCCAGCTCGCCGCGGCCCTCGGCAACCTCGTCGAGAACGCCGTCAACTACTCACCGGCCCGTACCCGGGTGGGCATCGCCGCCCGTCGTGTCGCCGCGCCCGCCGGCGACGTGATCGAGATAGCCGTGACCGACCAGGGCATCGGCATCCCCGACAAGGACAAGGAGCGCGTCTTCGAGCGCTTCTACCGCGTCGACCCGGCCCGCTCCCGTGCCACCGGCGGTACGGGACTCGGCCTGGCCATCGTCAAGCACGTGGCCGCCTCGCACGGCGGGGAGGTCACCGTCTGGAGCACCGAGGGCCAGGGCTCCACCTTCACCCTGCGGCTGCCCGAGGCGGGCGCCGTACGGGACCGCCGGCCCGCCTCGTCCTCCACCCCCGATCTCATGACCGAACCGCTTCCCGCCCCGGAGGTCCTTCCGTGACCCGAGTGCTCGTCGTCGAGGATGAGGAATCCTTCAGCGACGCCCTGTCGTACATGCTCCGCAAGGAGGGCTTCGAGGTCGCCGTCGCGGCGACCGGGCCCGACGGCCTCGACGAGTTCGAGCGCAACGGAGCCGACCTCGTCCTCCTCGACCTGATGCTTCCGGGTCTGCCCGGTACCGAGGTGTGCCGCCAGCTGCGCGGCCGCTCGAGCGTCCCGGTCATCATGGTGACCGCCAAGGACAGCGAGATCGACAAGGTCGTCGGCCTGGAAATAGGAGCCGACGACTACGTGACCAAGCCCTTCTCCTCGCGGGAGCTGGTCGCCCGCATCCGCGCGGTGCTGCGCCGCCGCGGCGAGCCGGAGGAGGTCACCCCGGCGGCCCTGGAGGCCGGCCCGGTCCGCATGGACGTCGACCGCCACGTGGTCACGGTCTCCGGCGGCAAGGTCGACCTGCCGCTGAAGGAGTTCGACCTCCTGGAGATGCTGCTGCGCAACGCGGGCCGTGTGCTGACCCGTATGCAGCTCATCGACCGGGTCTGGGGCGCGGACTACGTCGGCGACACCAAGACCCTCGACGTCCACGTGAAGCGCCTCCGCGCCAAGATCGAGCCCGACCCCGGTGCGCCGAGGTACCTGGTGACGGTCCGCGGCCTGGGCTACAAGTTCGAGCCGTAGGCCGAAGGCCCGCCCGAGGCCGGACGGAGTCCGGCCGTACTTACGCCGAAGGGGCGCCCCCTGGTGGGGGCGCCCCTTC
>NZ_JBSHDU010000054.1:0-56837 GCF_053616475.1 Streptomyces sp. NPDC055815
CTCCGCGTTCCGCGCCTGGACCCGCACCACGACCGCGCTGCACCCTGGGGTGCGGGTTCCGGCTCAGGAGCCTCTGGCGCCGGCAAGGGCGCCGTCCCGTGTGCCCACCCGTCCCGCCCCAGCGGGACGATTGCCCACACGGGGGTGGGCCGGGGCACCGCCCAGCCCCGGCGCGGGCCCACAACGGGGGTGGCCCTACAGGCGGCTCAAGGAGGCTGCTGCTGAGAGGACGTCGCGGATCGCCTCCCGGTCCCCGTCCTGCCCCGCCGCCGCCTCCTCCGGCGTGATGTGCCCCGCCACCAACTGGCAGAACTCCACCCCGTCCATCGCCACCTGCGCCACCGCCCGCTCCGGGGAGCCGAGGGCCGCCGGGGAGTCCAGGGAGATGTACCAGTGGCCGCCGCCCGCGCCCTCCACCTCCAGGTGGAGCGAGCGGCCGGGTGCGCCCGCCGCGACGAGTTCCTTGGCGGGGCCGGCCAGGCCCGTGCGGCGGCGGTTCGCGAGGGCCGCCGGGAGCTGCCGGGCCGCGAGGTCGATCATGCCGTGCAGGTGCGCCCCGCTGGGCGGCGCGTACGGGTAGGCGACGGCCGTCGCGATGTCGTCCGCGTGCAGCCAGCACTCGAAGGCCCGCTCCAGGAGCGAGTCACGGAGGGGGAGGGCGAAGTCCTTGTAGGTGACGGTGAGGTCCGCCACGCCCCGGCCGGCGAAGGAGACGGTGCGGATCAGGTGGTGCGACTGGTCCCGCCACGGTCCCCGCACGGACCGGTTCGGCGGCCGGTCGAGCGCCGACCAGAACGCCTCCGTCCGTTCGGTGGGGGACAGCTCCGGGATCCCGGCGCCGAGCGGGTCGTCGAGGCCGAGGGCGGCCGACACGAGGCCGTCCACCGCCAGGAGGTGCCCGATGACCGCCGCGACGGTCGCCTTGCGCCGCACCACGTGGTCCTCCTCGTACCACTTGAGCCGTACCGGCGCGTGCCACTCGGACTCGCCGATGTCCCGGAGGAGCGCGTCGAGCCGGGCGGTCTCCGCGTCGTAGGGCGTGACCCAGTCGGGGACGGGGATGCGGGCGGGGCGGCGGCCCAGGCAGTTCTCCAGGACCCGGGAGCGGAGCAGCGGGTCGAGGTCGAGGTCGCGGTCCTCGTGGAGGAGCGCGACGGCGTCGCGGAGCCGGAGGGCCTCGTCGGCGCAGGGCGCGCATCCGGTGAGGTGGTTCTCGACGGCCTTGGTCTCGCCGGCGGAGCACGCCGAGAGCGCCCAGGCCCCGAGCAGGGACTTGAGCACGTTGTGGCTGAGGTCCGGTACCTCGGGCTCCTCCACGTCCACGTCCGGTTCCTCCACCTCCGGCAGCGGTGCCGTCAGGTCCGCGTGGTCGTCGGCGGACCGGCGCGGTCCCGGTATCCAGGGGGCGCGTGCGACGTCGTCGGCGTCGCCGTTCGCCCCGGTCACGGCGTCCGTCCGTAGCCGGGCGGCGAGGACCCTTCGAGCGGCCGGGTGTTCGCGGAGGAGAGCAGCTGGAGGCCGAGGCGGAGGCGCCGGCGGGCCTCGTCCTCGGTGACGCCGAGGTCGGCGGCGGTCTGCCGGTAGTCGCGCCGCTGGAAGTACGCCAGTTCGAGTGCGGCCCGCAGCGGGGCGGGCATGGAGGTCACGATGTAGTCGGCGCGGGCGGCGACGGAGGCCCGGTGGACCTTCTGCTCCAGCTCCTCGGCGGAGCCGAGTCCCGTCTCGGCGTAGGCCAGGGTCTCGGCCTGCCGCAGCCGGTGCACGGCCTGCCGCTGGGTCAGCTTGGCGACCCAGGAGCGCATGTTGCCCTGCTTCGGGTCGTACGAGTCGGGGTTCTCCCAGATGTAGCCGAAGACCTCGCGGGTGACCTGGTCGGCCGCCGCGTCGTCGTCGAGGACCCGGTGGGCGAGGCTGTGCACGAGGGCGGCGAACCGGTCGTAGAACTCGCCGAGGGCGGCGGCTTCTCCGCGCGCCAGCCGCTGCTGCATCCTGCGGTCCCAGCGCGGTGGTGTGTCCATCGCCATGAGGGCCTCCGTCCCGGTTCTCCTCCAAAGTAATGCGCCGCTCGGACAACGCACTCCTGTTTGCCGCAAGTACGCCCTTGACGCCGACGCGGATGGTAAGGAAAGCGTCATCCCGCACGGCGGGGGTTTCGCCGCCTGCTCGTGGGGCAGGCGGCGTCCGTGACGACGATCGATGTCGACGAGGACGAGCACGGCCCCTGGACGGTTTTCCGCGTCCAGGGGGAACTGGACCTGGTCACCTCCCCCCAGATACGCCGCCGTGTCCACGACGCCGTCGCGGGCGGCCGCCACGATCTGGTGATCGACCTGTCGGCCGTGCGGTTCTGCGATTCCAGCGGTGTGGGGGTGCTGATCGCGTCCCGCCGGCTGCTCCGGTCCTGCGGCGGCCGGCTGCGGCTGATCCTGCCCGCGGACGCGGGCGGCCGGGACGGCGGCCACGTCGGCCGGGTGCTGTCCGCGCTCGGCGTGCGGCGCCTGTTCGACGTGTACGAGGACGTCCCGGAGGCCCTCGCGGAGGTCACCGGGGCGCCGGGCCGAAGCGCTCCCTGAGCTTGTACTTCAGGACCTTCCGCAGGGTCTCGTTGCGGGGCAGGGCGTCCAACACCTCCAGCTGTTCCGGCAGCTTGTGGACGGAGAGTCCGGCCTCCCGCAGAAAGGACGTGAGCTGCGGAAGGGCGAGCGGGGCGGCGCCCGGGGGCTGTTCGACGACGGCGCAGACGCGTTCGCCGCGCTCGGCGTCCGGGAGGCCTATGACGGCGGCGTCGCCGACGTCCGGGTGCCGGTGGAGGAGGTCCTCGATCTCCTTGGCCGATATGTTCTCTCCCTTTCGGATGATGATGTCCTTGATGCGGCCGGTGAGGACGAGGTGGCCGCCGGCCGTGAGGTGCCCGACGTCGCCGGTGATGAGGAAGCCGTCCTCGTCGAAGGCGGCTTCCGTCTGCGCCGGGTCGAGATAGCCCCGGCAGACGGCCTCGCCGCGGAGCCGGACCTCGCCGTCGCCGGTGATCCGGATCTCCATGCCGGCGGGCGGGCGGCCCTCGGTGGAGGCGAGGTTCTCGTCGGTGTCCTCGGGGTCGCCCATCGTGATCATGGGGACCTCGGTCATCCCGTACCCGTGGGTGAGCCGGCAGCCCAGCTCCTTCCGTACGGCGTGGTAGATCTCGGGCGGCTTGGGCGCCCCGCCGCCCGCGAGCAGGCGGAGGGTGGGGATGACGGGCTTCCCGGGCTGTCTGCGCTGCTCGGCGAGGAACATCGAGTAGAAGGCGGTGGAGCCGCCGGCGACGGTGACGCCGTGCCGGTTGTACTCGTCGAGGGCCTCCGGCAGCGCGAACTGCTCGAACATCACGGCGGGGAAGCCGTACAGCAGGAGCATCACCGTGTAGTCGGGCCCGGCGATGTGCGCGTACGGGAAGGCCATCGAGCCGACGTCCTCGGCCGTCAGCCGGAGGGCGTGGGCGAGGCAGGAGCCGCCGGCGAGGAGTGAGCGATCGGTGTGCAGGACGCCCTTGGGGTCGGAGGTGGTGCCGGAGGTCCAGTAGATCCAGCGGACGTCGGTGCCGGACGCGGGCGGGGGAGGCAGCACGGCCGGGTCGCCGTCCGGAAGGTCCTCGTACGCCTCGAAGATCCCGCGCGCGCCGAGCCTCCGTGCCATCTCCGCATGGTCGAATCCACGCCAAGTTCCGGGGATGGCGAAGAACTCGGCCTTGGACTCGCGCAGCGCGAAGCCGACTTCCTTGTCGCGGTAGAAGGGGATCACCGGGGACTGCACGGCGCCGATGCGGGCGAGTGCGAAGGAGAGCACGGCGGTCTCGATGCGGGTGGGCAGCTGCCAGGCGACGACGGTGCCGGGACGCACGCCCCTCCCGTACAGGCCGGCGGCGCAGCGCTCGGCGCGCTCGCGCAGTCCGCCGAAGGTGAGGACGCGGTCGCCCTGGAGGAGGACGGGCCGGTCGGGGGTGAGGGCGGCGCGCCGCTCGACGAGCTCCCAGAGCGTCCGGGACGCGCCGAGTGCGTGCGCGGTCTCGTTCATGACCGACTCCTCTCGTCCGTACTCCGCATGGCTGACGTTCCGTCAGATCGTGCGGTGAGCGTAGAGGTCGGGCGCTTGTCGGTCCAGGGGTGCGCGGCTAGCCTGATCCCATCAGATCTGACGGGTCATCAGAAACGGGCCGGAAGTGGTCCGCCGTATCGGGCCGCGAGAGGTCCGCCGAAACGGGCCGCGAGAGGTCCGCCGTAACGGGCCGCGAACGGTCCGCCGAATCCGGGAGAGGCTCCATGACGGAACTGCCCCGCATCATCAGCGTCGACGACCACGTGATCGAGCCCGCCCACCTCTTCGAGACCTGGCTCCCGAAGAAGTACCGCGACCGCGGGCCGCGGCCCCTCACGGCCGGCATCGGCGAGCTCGCCTACGTCGCCGGCAAGTACCAGATCACGATGGACCCCGACGGCCCGCCCACCGACTGGTGGATCTACGAGGACCTCAAGTTCCCGTACAAGCGCAACATCGCCGCCGTCGGCTTCGACCGCGACGACATGACCCTGGAGGGGATCACCCGGGAGGAGATGCGCCGCGGCTGCTGGGACCCGGCCGCCCGCCTCAAGGACATGGACCTCAACCACGTCGAGGCCTCCCTCTGCTTCCCGACCTTCCCCCGCTTCTGCGGGCAGACCTTCGCCGAGGCCCACGACAAGGAGGTCGCCCTCGCCTGCGTCCGCGCCTACAACGACTGGATGGTCGAGGAGTGGTGCGGGGACAGCGGGGGCCGGCTGATCCCGCTCTGCATCATCCCGCTCTGGGACATCGACCTCGCCGTCGCCGAGATCCGGCGCAACGCCGCGCGGGGGGTGAAGGCCGTGACCTTCTCCGAGATCCCCACCCATCTGGGGCTCCCGTCGATCCACTCCGGGTACTGGGATCCCTTCTTCGCCGTCTGCCAGGAGACCGGGACGGTGGTGAATATGCACATTGGATCCAGTAGCCAGATGCCGGCCGCGTCCCCCGACGCCCCGCCCGCCGTCCAGGCCTCGCTCAGCTTCAACAACGCGATGGCCTCGATGATGGACTTCCTCTTCAGCGGGGTGCTGGTGAAGTTCCCCCGGCTCAAGCTCGCCTACAGCGAAGGCCAGATGGGCTGGATCCCGTACGCCCTCGAACGCGCCGACGACGTCTGGGAGGAGCACCGGGCCTGGGGCGGAGTGCGCGACCTCATCCCCGAGCCCCCGTCCACGTACTACTACCGGCAGATCTTCTGCTGCTTCTTCCGCGACAAGCACGGCATCGCCTCGCTCGACGTGGTGGGACGCGACAACGCCACCTTCGAGACCGACTACCCGCACGTCGACTCGACCTTCCCGCACACCAAGGAGGTCGCCCTCGACCACGTCCAGGGCCTCGACGACGAGACGATCTACAAACTCATGCGCGGCAACGCCATCCGCATGCTCGACCTGGGCATCGTCTGATGGACCTCTCCTGCACGGACGAAGAGGAGGCCTACCGCGCCCGCCTGCGCGAATGGCTCGCCGCCACCCTGCCCGGCCTCCCCGAACGGCCCGACCCGCTCGACTGGCCGGCCCGGCGCGCCTACGACTGCGGCTGGCAGCGCCGCCTGTACGACGCCGGGTACGCCGACACCCACTGGGACGCCTCCCCGACCCAGCGCCTCATCTTCCTGGAGGAGACCGAACGCGCCGGCGCGCCCTACGTCGGCGCCAACTTCGTCGGCCTCCTCCACGCGGGCCCCACCATCGCCGCCGAGGGCACGGAGGAGCAGCGCGCACGGTGGCTGCCGCCGATCCTGCGCGGCGACGAGGTCTGGTGCCAGGGCTTCAGCGAGCCCGACGCCGGCTCGGACCTCGCCTCGCTCCGTACCCGCGCGGTACGGGACGGGGACGCGTACGTCGTCACCGGCCAGAAGATCTGGACCTCGCACGCCGAGGTCGCCGACTGGTGCGAACTGCTCGTACGCACCGACCCCGAGGCGCCGTCCAAGCACCGGGGCATCACCTGGCTCGCCCTGCCCATGGACGCCCCCGGCATCACGGTACGGCCGCTGCGCACCCTCGCCGGGTCCACCGAGTTCGCCGAGGTCTTCCTCGACGAGGTGCGGGTGCCGGTGTCCCACCGGGTCGGCGAGGAGAACGACGGCTGGCGGGTCACCATGGTCACCCTCTCCTTCGAACGCGGCACCGCGTTCGTCGGCGAAGTCGTCGCCTGCCGCCGCCTCCTCGGCGAACTCGCCCGGTACGCCCGCGAGAACGGCACCTGGGACGACCCCGTCCTGCGCCGCCGGCTCGGCAGGCTCTCCGCCGAGTTCCAGGCGCTGTGGCGGATCGTCCAGGCCAACGTCAGCGAGGCCCAGGCGACGGGCGGCGTGCCGGGGGCGGGCGGCTCCGTCTTCAAGCTCCACTACTCGCACGCCCGCCAGGAGCTGTACGACGCGGCCGCCGCCGTCCTCGGGCCCGACGCGCTCGACCTCGGCCGCGACTGGACCCTCGACCGGCTGTCCTCGCTCTCGTACACGATCGCGGCCGGCACCTCCCAGATCCAGCGCAACATCGTCGCCGAGCGCATCCTCGGCCTGCCGAAGGGGCGGTGATCCGGTCATGGACTTCCGGCTCACGGAGGACCAGCGGGCCTTGCGGAAGGGGGTACGGGAGCTGCTCGCGCGGCTCTTCGACCGCGAGGCGCTGCGGGGCGCCGTCTCCGCCGGGCGGCTCGACCGGGACCTCTGGCGGGAGCTCGGCGACGCCGGGTTCTTCTCGCTGCGGCTCCCGGAGGCGGAGGGGGGCGTCGGGCTCGGGCTGCCCGAGGCGGTCCTCGTCTTCGAGGAGGCGGGGAGGGTGCTGCTGCCGGGGCCGGTGGTGGCGACGCATGTCGCGGCGGGGGCCGTGCCGGGGGCGGCGGAGGGGGCCGTCGTGGTGACCTCCGTGGACGAGGGGCTGGTCCCTTGGCTGGACGAGGCCGATGTGGTGCTCGGTGACGTGTCGGGCGCCGTGCCCGTGCGGTCGGTCGATCCGCTCACGCCGCTCCATCGGGTGCCCGGCACCGGGGGTTGTGCCCACCCTTATCCTCCCCCTAGGACTTCGTCCTGGGGGGACCCCCAAGCGGAACGCCTGCCCACGACGGGGGCGGCGGAGGCCACTCTCCTCACCGCCGCCGAGCAGGTGGGCAGCGCGCGGGCCACCACCGAGCTCGCCGTTTCCTACGCTCGGACTCGGGTGCAGTTCGGGCAGGTCATTGGGGGGTTTCAGGCCGTCAAGCATCTCTGTGCCGGGATGCTCGTGCGGGTCGAGCTCGCTCGGGCCGCCGTGTGGGCCGCCGCCGTCACCGGTGATCCCGTCGAGATCGCCGGGGCCAAGCTGCTCGCCGACGACGCGGCGGTCCGCAACGCGCGGGACTGTCTTCAGGTGCACGGGGGGATGGGGTTCACCTGGGAGGCCGACGTCCACCTGCATCTGAAGCGGGCCTGGGTGCGGGCCGAGCTGGGGATGACCGCCGCCCGGGCCGAGGAGACGGTGGCCGCCGCGCTGTAGCGCAGCGCGTGCGAGGCGTCACGGAATGTTGATATCGGGTTGTGTCCTTCGGCGGGGCCGTCACGGCCCGGAGTCGGCCTCCGCCTCCGGTACGCTCCGTGGGATGCGAGTGCTCGTTGGCCCGGATCGTCCCGGTGTCGCCCCTGCGGTGGCTCCGCGGCCGGGAATGCCCGCCGCTCGCGCCCGGCGTTCGACTACCCGCAGCGTGCGTCGCACAGTATGGACCATGCGTACTCCTTCGCGCTGGAATATGCCCGAAGCGCTTGTTGCGGTGACTGTACGTCAACCATGCTGTCCCACAAGGGAATCACGTTCCGTAAAGGTGTGTCCGCCGGTTCGGATGGTGTGAGCGGTGCAGGTGCTTCAGGTTCAGTTGGAGGTCGGGCCGGACCCGGCAGAGGTGGGACGAGCCCGGAAGTGGGCCCGGTCGCGGCTCGCCGGGTCGGGCATAGGGGATGACGAGCCGCTCGCCGAGACGCTGGTGCTGCTCATCTCCGAGCTCGTGACCAACGCCGTGGTGCACACGGGCTGCCCGGCCGTGCTGCGGATGCTGTTCGCCGCGGAGGGCAGCGGGGTGCGGGTCGAGGTCGCCGACGCGAGCGACCGCCCGCCGCAGCCCCGGCACGCGGACGGTGACGACACCAACGGGCGCGGTCTGGAGCTCGTGGACGGTCTCGCGGACCGGTGGGGCTGGCAGCTGGAGGGCGCCGGCAAGAGCATCTGGTGCGAGGTGGACCGGGTCGCGCCGGTGTCGACGGCGATGTCGACGCTGTCGCCCGGTCGGGTGCGCTGTTGACGATTCGTTCCGTTTTGCCCACTCTGTTGTGAGCGATTCGTGGCGAGGGGAGCCGAGGGCCGTGGCCCTCGGCGTGTGCGGGTCGCGGCCGGGTGGCGGCGGGCCGTGCCGTGCTCGGGGCGCGTGCGAGCGCGCCGCCGCCCGAGGGAGTTCGACGGGGTTCGCGTGCGAGTGTGCCGCCTCCGCTTCTACAGGACGGCCACCGGGGCCACGGGTGTGCCCGTGCCGCCGACGAAGGGCTCGGGCATCGCGGAGAGCAGGAAGGCGTAGCGCCCTTCTTGTGCACAGGCTGTGGACAGAGCCTCCAGATTCCAGTTCTGCCCCTGGAGCATCCCCATCTCGACCAGGTCGAGGGCGTGCACGGGCAGCCAGAGGTCCTCGATCTCCGGCGGGAAGATCTCGAAGGTGAGCGTGTCGTTGGCGACGGCCGCGACGTCATGGGCGTGGAACCACTCCGGCGTACGGACCGAGAGGCCCGGTGACGGGAACGCGTACCCGTGCTTGTCCCCGGCCAGGTACGCCTGGATCTGCCCGGTCCGTACGAGGACGATGTCCCCGGACCGTACGGTCACCCCGCCGAATTCCGCCGCCTCGTCGAGGTCCTCGGGCGTCACGGCGTGGTCGCCCGGCAGCCGGTCCACCCCCTTCGCGGCGGCCACGTCCAGGAGCACCCCGCGGCTGACGATGTGGCGGGCCGTGTGGATGCCGCTGAACTCGGAGCGGCCGTGCGGGGTGATCGAGGCGGCGGGGCGGCCGTTGTAGATGCGGCCCGAGTGGGAGACGTGCGTCAGGGCGTCCCAGTGGGTGCCGGCCTGGAGGCCGAGGGTCACGGCGTCGTCGCTGGTGGCGACCGTGCCGGGGCCGAAGAGCTCCTGGTTGACCTGGACCATGACGTGGAGCGGGTTGACCCGGCCCGGGATCATGCCGGTCTGCACGCCGTCCTGCTTGAGGTCGAGGGCGAGCGGGACGCGGTGGCCGGTGCGGACGGTGGCGACTGCCTCGCGGACGACCTCGTCGGTGACGAGGTTGAGCGTGCCGATCTCGTCGTCCTGGCCCCAACGGCCCCAGTTGTTGACGCGCTTGGCGATCTCGTGGAAGGCGGCGGGAAGAGACATCGGGGCCTCCGGGGTCTTGTTTTCCGGTATCTGACGGACCGTAGAATCCTGACGACGAACGAATCTAACGGACCGTCAGAAAGTGCGGGAAGGGGCCGGGCGTGGGGAACTTCTTGGCTGGCAAGGTCGTCGCCGTGACGGGAGCGGGGCGCGGCATCGGCCGCGCCGTCGCCCTCGCCTGCGCGGCGGAGGGCGCGAAGGTCGTCGTCAACGACTACGGGGTGTCGATCGAGGGCGGCGAGCCGACCTCGGAGGTCGCGGCCTCGGTCGTGAAGGAGATCGAGGCCGCGGGCGGAGCGGCGGTGGCCGTCGCCGACGACATCTCCACGATGGCCGGCGGACAGCGGATCGTCGACGTCGCCCTCGCCGAGTACGGGCGGATCGACGGGGTCGTGTGCGTCGCCGGCATCCTGCGCGAGCGGATGCTCTTCAACATGTCCGAGGAGGAGTGGGACCGCGTCGTCGCCACCCACCTCAAGGGCACCTTCACCGTCTTCCGGGCCGCGTCCGCCGTCATGCGCAAGCAGGGCACGGGCACGCTCATCGGCTTCACCAGCGGCAACCACCAGGGCTCCGTCGCCCAGGCCAACTACTCGGCGGCGAAGGGCGGGATCATCTCGCTCGTACGGTCGGCGGCGCTCGGCCTCCACAAGTACGGCGTCACCGCGAACGCCGTCGCGCCGGTGGCCCGCACCCGGATGTCCGCGAACGTCCCCATGGAGCTCAAGGAGATCGGGGAGCCGGAGGACGTGGCGGCGCTCGTCGTCTACCTGCTGTCCGAGCGGGCCCGCGAGGAGAAGATCACCGGCCAGGTGTACACGATCGCCGGACCCAAGATCGCGGTCTGGGCGCAACCGAGGGAGCTGCGCGCCGGGTACGCGGAGGGCGGCGGCTGGACCCCCGAACGCATCGCGGACTTCCTGCCCGGGACGGTCGGGACGGACCCCATGCCGATGCTGGCGATGCTGGAGGAGATGGCGAGGGCGGCGGCCGCCGGCGATCGCCCCAACACGGGCCGGGGGAGCGGATCATGAGAGGCGTCGTCTTCGACGGGAAGCAGGTCCAGGTCGTCGACGACCTGGAGGTACGGGACCCGGGGCCCGGGGAGGTGCTCGTCGGCATAGCCGCCGCCGGGCTCTGCCACAGCGACCTGTCGGTCATCGACGGGACCATCCCCTTCCCGCCGCCCGTCGTCCTCGGCCACGAGGGCGCCGGAGTCGTCGAGGCGGTGGGCCCGGGCGTCACGCACGTCGTCCCCGGCGACCACGTCGCGCTGTCCACGCTCGCGAACTGCGGCGCCTGCGCCGACTGCGACCGGGGGCGGCCGACGATGTGCCGGAAGGCGATCGGTATGCCGGGCCGGCCGTTCTCACGAGCGTCGACCGGCCAGCCGTTGTTCCAGTTCGCCTCGAACTCGTCGTTCGCCGAGCGGACCGTCGTCAAGGCCGTCCAGGCCGTGAAGATCCCGCGGGACATCCCGCTGACCTCCGCCGCCCTCATGGGCTGCGGTGTCCTCACCGGCGTCGGAGCCGTACTCAACCGGGCGAAGGTCGGGCGCGGCGAGACCGTCGTCGTCATCGGTACGGGCGGCATCGGCCTCAACGTCCTGCAGGGCGCCAGGATCGCGGGCGCGCTGACGATCGTCGCGGTCGACACGAACCCGGAGAAGGAGGCGGTGGCCCGGCAGTTCGGGGCGACGCACTTCCTCGCCTCCGCCGACGGGGTACGGGACATCCTGCCCACCGGCGCCGACCACGTCTTCGAGTGCGTCGGCCACACGGGGCTCGTCCGGACCGCGATCGACCTCCTCGACCGGCACGGCCAGGCGATCCTGCTCGGCATGACCGCGCCGAAGGCGGAAGCGAGCTTCCTGCCGGCCGCGATGTTCCTGGACAAGTCGATCCTGGGCTGCCGGTACGGCTCCTCACGGCCGCAGAAGGACATCGCCCTGTACGCGGAGCTGTACCGCACGGGGGCGCTGCTGCTCGACGAACTGGTGACGGCGACGTATCCGGTGGAGGACTTCGCGCGGGCGACGGGAGACGCGGAGGCGGGGAGGGTGGCGCGGGGGGTGCTCACGTTCTGACCCGCGCGGAGGTGTGCCCGGCGCCTGGGCGGGCGTTGCCCACCGCCGTGCGGGCGGCGCGCCGTCCGGGGCGGCGCCCGGGCCCACCGCCCGTGTGGGCCCGCGCCTCGGCTGGGCGGCGCCCCGGCCCACCCCCGTGTGGGCAATCGTCCCGCAGGGCGGGACGGGTGGGCACACGGGACGGCGCGCCCAGCGGCGCCTCCGCGTTCCGAGCCTGACCCGCACCCCGATGCGCGGCGCACGTCCGGTGCGGGTTCAGGCGAGGAACGCCTAGGCCCGGCTCGGGGCACCGTCCGTTGTGCCCACCCGTTCCGCCCCAGCGGAACGATTGCCCACAACGGGGGCGGCACGGGGCGCCCACGACGGGGTGGGCACCGCCCCAGCGGAACGATTGCCCACAACGGGGCGGCACGGGGCGCCCACGACGGGGCGGAAGCGCGCCCACGACGGGGGCGGCACGGGTGCCCGCAACGGGCGGAAGGGCGCCCACAACGGCGGAAGCGCGCTCACAACGGCGGAAGCGCGGCGCGTTAGCGTCCCCGCATGTCCTACCGCGAGCTCGTCACCCGTCCCGTCCTCGTCTGGTCCGCTGTCATGGTCACCGGCCGGCTCCCCGTCGCCATGGCGCCGCTCGCGCTCGTGTTCCTCGTGCGGGAGCGGCCCGGGGGCTACACGCTCGGGGCCGTCCTCGCCGCCGCGTACGTCCTCGGGGAGATCGTCGCCGCCCCCGTCCTCGGCATGCGGCTCGACCCCGAACGGGCCCGCCCGCAGCTCGTCGTCGGGCTCGCGGCCGGTGTCGTCGGGTTCGCCGGGCTCGGGCTCGCGCCCGGCGCCCACCCCGTCGTCCTGGCCGCCCTCGCGCTGGTCGCGGGCGCCGGACCGGCCGCCGTGCCCGGCGCGCTGCGGGCGCTGCTCACCAGCCTCGTGCCGGAGCGGGCCGTCACCCAGGCGATGAGCATGGAGTCGATGCTGACCTTCGGGCTCTGGGCGGCCGCGCCCGCGCTCACCACGGGTCTGGCGCTCGGCGTCGCCCCCGCCGTACCGCTGCTCCTCCAGGGCTTCCTGATGGGGCTTTCCGTGGCCGGGCTGTGGCTGCTGCCGGCCGGCTGGTCGGCAGCGGCGCGGGAGGAGGGGGCCTCGATGCGGCGGGCGCTGCTGCGGGCCTGGCCGGTGTACGTCCTGGGCGCGGCCGGGCTCACCCTCCTCGCGCTCGCCGAGCTGATCCTGCCCGCGCTCCTCGAACAGCGCGGGATCGACATCCGCTGGGCGGGTCCGCTGCTCGCCGGGTTCTCGATCGGCTCGGCGGTCGGCGCGTTCGTGTACGGCCTCCGGGACCGCTGGCCCGGCCCGCTGGCCGTGCAGTCGCTGGGCCTGGTCCTCGCGGTGGCCGCGGGCGTCGCCCTGGTGGCCGTACTGCCCTGGACGGCGGCCATCGCGGTCGCGCTCGTGGCCGCCGGGCTGCTCCAGGCGCCCGCGAGCCTCACCCGGAACCTGGCCCTGCGGCAGGTGCTCCCGGCGGGCGCGCTGGCCGCCGGGTACTCGGTCATGTACGCGGCCGTGGGCGCCGGTTACGCGGCCAGCGGCACCCTCGCGGGCGGGCTCCTGAAGGTGGTGGCGCCGTCGACGGCCATCCTCTGCGGGGTGGGGCTGACCGTGCTGCTCACGGCGGTCGGTGCGGTGGGGGAGTGGCGGCTCGCCGGGCGTGCCCCGTCGGCTCAGACGGACGAGGCCGCGCCCGTCGACGTGCGGAAGGTCCGCCGGTAGGACGTCGGCGTCACCCCGATCGCCGTCATCAGGTGCACCCGCAACGACTGGGCCGTGCCGAAGCCCGCGTCCTGGGCGACCCGGTCGACGGGCAGGCCGGTGGACTCCAGGAGGTGCCGGGCGCGTGCGACGCGCTGCTGCGTGAGCCACTGGCCGGGGCTGGTGCCGACCTCGTCGCGGAAGCGGCGCGTGAACGTCCGTACGCTCATGGCCTCCTTCTCCGCCAGGTCCCGCAGCTGGATCGGCTCGTGGAGGTGGGCGAGTGCCCAGGCCCGCGCGGCGGTCGTGGTGTGCGTGCCGGCCTCCGGCAGGGGCCGCTCGATGTACTGGGCCTGCCCGCCGTCCCGGTGCGGCGGTACGACGGTCCTGCGGGCGACGTCGTTGGCGACGGCCGTGCCGTGGTCGCGGCGCACGATGTGCAGGCACAGGTCGATCCCGGCGGCCACGCCGGCCGAGGTGAGGACGTCGCCGTCGTCGATGAACAGGACGTCCGCGTCGACCCGCACGCTCGGGAAGAGCCGCTGGAAGTGCTCGGCGGACGACCAGTGGGTGGTGGCCGGGCGCCCGTCGAGGAAGCCTGCGGCGGCGAGTACGTACCCGCCGGTGCAGATGGAGACGAGACGGGTGCCGGGCCGGATCCGTGAGAGTGCCGCGGCCAGTTCGTCCGGGAGTCTGCCCTCGTCGTAGACCGGGCCGAGCTCGTACGAGGCGGGTACGACGACCGTGTCGGCGGTGGCGAGCGCCTCCGGGCCGTGCTCGACGTGGATCGAGAAGTCGGCGTCCGTCCGCACGGGTCCGGCCACCGGGGCGCAGGTCACGATCTCGTACAGCGGCCTGCCCTCGGGGTCCTTCGCACGGCCGAAGATGCGGTGCGGGATGCCCAGCTCGAAGGGGAGGATGCCGGGCAGGGCGAGAACGGCGACGCGGTGCGGCGACGGCGACGGCACGGGCGGTGCTCCCCTCGAAATCGGGTGGTGGTCCAGACCATAGGGCTGGTACGAGTACGTGTCCGTGACGGACAACACGTACAAGTCTGAGGCCACCGGGCGGATTCCCGCCCCGGTCGAGCCGCCCGCACAGCAACCGCCGACGCCAACCGCCCCGGTCGAGCCGCCCGCACCGGTCGAACCGCACCCCCCGGTCGAGCCGCCCGCACTCTGGAGCCGTAACTTCCGGCTCTTCTTCGTCGCCCGGGGCGTCGCCGTCTTCGGCGAGGGCATGGTCCCGGTCGCCTTCGCCGCCGGACTCCTCGGAGCGGGCCACCCCGGCTCCACCGTCGGCTACGCGCTCGGTGGCTGGACCGCCGCCTTCGCGCTCTTCGTGCTCTTCGGCGGCGTCCTCGCCGACCGGTTCACCGCCCGCCGCATGATGGTCCTCGCCGACCTGCTGCGGCTGCCCGGCGCGGCCGTCCTCGCCGTCTCCTTCACGCTCGGCAGCCCGCCGCTCTGGGCCGTGTACGCCCTGTCCGTGCTCAGCGGGATCGGCGCCGCCCTCTTCCAGCCGGGCGTCGCCTCCACCATCCCGCGCATCGCCCCCGACGTGCAGCGCGCCAACGCCGTCCTGCGGGTCGTCGAGGCCCTCATGACCATGGCGGGACCGGCCGCCGCGGGCCTGCTGGTCGCCGTGTGGAACGCGGGCGCGGCCTTCGCCGTCAACGGCGTCACCTTCGCCGTCAGCGCCGTCTGCTTCCTGCTCATACGTCTCACCCCGATTCCGTCCGACACCGCCCGGCGCGACTCCCTCGGTGCCGAACTCGTCGGCGGCTGGCGGGAGTTCCGCTCGCGGAACTGGCTGTGGGGCGTCATCTCCATCTGGACGGTGTACGGGCTGACCGTCGCAGGACCGATGGTGCCGCTCACCGCGAGCCTGGTCACCGAGGACCACGGCTCGGCGGCGTACGGCGTGCTCATGGCCGTCAACGGCGCCGGCAGCGCGGTCGGCGGCCTCCTGGCGATCCGGCTGCGCCCGAGCCGCCCCCTCGCGTCGGGCGCGGTGGCGCTCCTCGGCCTCCCGGTGAACCTGGCCCTGCTCGGCCTGGGCGCGCCGGTGGTCCTGCTGGGGGCGGGCCAGTTCGTCGGCGGGGCGGCCTTCGCCTTCTGGCTGGTGATGTGGTCCACCTCGGTCCAGACGCACGTGCCGCAGGAGGCGCTGAACCGGATGCACGCGTACGACGTGGCCGGTTCTCTCCTGATGATGGGCGTCGGCCGGACCCTGTCGGGGCCGGTGGCGGCGGTGGTCGGTACGGAGGAGGTGCTGCTGACGGGGGCGGGGATCGCGGTGCTCGTGGTGACGGCGCTGCTCGTGGTGAGGCCGATCAGAACGCTGCCCCGCGTGTGAGTCCTGTGTCCCGATCCGTTGGAAACTTGTCATTCGGGCCAATGGCAGGGGGAGGGGCCGGCCCGGGATGCTCGATGGCATGGCCCAGACAACCGAGACGGTTACCCGTACACCCGCAGGACAGCCCCGTGCCCCCCGCGTCCACCGCGCGTGGTTCGTCGCGGCGGTCACCTTCGTCACGATCATCGGCGCCGCGGCCTTCGCCTCCCTGCCGGGCCTGCTGATCGAGCCGCTGCACGAGGAGTTCCACTGGTCGCGGGGGACGATCGGCTTCGCCGTCTCGGTGAACCTCGCCCTGTACGGCCTGACGGCGCCGTTCGCCGCGGCGCTGATGGACCGCTTCGGCATCCGGAAGGTCGTGGCGGTCGCCCTGACGATCATCTCGGTGGGCTCGCTCCTCACCGTCTGGATGACGGCGGCCTGGCAGCTGGTCCTCTACTGGGGCCTCTTCGTCGGCCTCGGCAGCGGCTCCATGGCCCTCGCCTTCGCGGCGACCGTCACGAACCGCTGGTTCGTCGCCCGGCGAGGCCTGGTCACCGGCATCCTCACGGCGGCCGGCGCCTCGGGCCAGCTGATCTTCCTCCCGCTGCTCTCCTGGCTGGTGGAACACCACGGCTGGCGCCCGGCCGCCGTCACGGTGGCCCTCGCGGCCCTCGCGGTGGTGCCCTTCGTCTGGCTGCTGCTCCGGGACCACCCGGCGGACGTCCGGCTCGCCCCGTACGGCGGGGAGTACGTCGAGAAGCCGGCCCCGGTGACGGGCGCGGCGCGGCGCGCGGTCACGGTCCTCTTCAAGGCGGCGCGGACGGGCCCGTTCTGGCTGCTCGCCGGCTCGTTCGCGATCTGCGGGGCCTCCACGAACGGACTGGTCAAGACGCACTTCGTGCCGGCGGCGCACGACCACGGCATGCCGGTCACGGCGGCGGCGGGCCTCCTGGCGGTGATCGGCGTCTTCGACGTCGTCGGCACGGTCGCCTCGGGCTGGTTCACGGACCGCTTCTCGCCGCGGCGCCTGCTGGCGGTCTACTACGCGCTGAGGGGAGTCTCGCTGTTGTTCCTCCCCATGCTCCTGGCCCCCTCGGTCCACCCCCCGATGCTCTTCTTCATCGTCTTCTACGGCCTGGACTGGGTGGCGACCGTGCCGCCGACGATCGCCCTGTGCCGCGAGCACTACGGCGAGGACTCGGCGATCGTCTTCGGCTGGGTCCTCGCCTCCCACCAGGTCGGCGCGGCGGCCGTCGCCTTCGCGGGCGGCGTGGCGCGTGACGTCTTCGGTACGTACGACGTCGTCTGGTACGCCTCGGGCGCCCTGTGCGCGGCGGCGGCGCTGATGGCCCTGGTCATCAGCCGACCCCGGACGGAGCCGGTCTCCCTGGCAGGAGCATGATGACCAGCAGGGGGTGATCGCCGATGAGCGGTCCTGACGGCGGGCGGAGCTTTGCCCGGATGCTGAGGGTCTCGACGCTGGCCCTGTGCCTGGAGGCCGGGGTGGGCCTGGCGGCGCTCATGACGGTCGGTCTGAGCATGGAGCCGGACCCCGGGGAGGACACCGGCGGCGGGGGCTTGTTCCTGATCGCGCTGCCGTTCGTGGCGGTGGCCTGGGTGCTCGTGGCCATCGCGGCGTCGGCCCTCCTCGTCGTGCCGGTGGTGCTGCTCGGCGAGGACCTGGGGCGCAGGGTCGGCGGCCGCCCCCTGTGGTGGCAGCTGTCCCTGGCGGCCGTCGCCGGGACCCTCCTCGCGCCGCTCGGCGGCGTGTGGGGGTGGGCGGTGGCCGGTGCGGGACTGGCCGTGGCGGCGGTCCTCACCCGGGCGGCGAGGCGGGGCTCCTTCGTGCGGCTGCTCCTGTGGGGCACACTCGCGGTGCTGACGGCCTTCCTGGTGGGCGGCGCGATCCTGGAACTGGACCTCATCGCCGACTGAGCCGCCGGGGCGGCCCGGTCACCTCCGGTACCGCTGCGCCACTGCCGCGAAGGCGGCCTTGGGTTCCCACTCCATGTCGGGATAGGTCCGTCCCCGGCGTCCTTCGAGGAGTTTGACGATGCCCAGGCCGGCCCGGTCCAGGTCGTCCCGGGGGTCGCCGTCCAGGCGGTGCGGGTAGCCGGGCAGGGCGAACAGGAACACGAACGCGCTGTCCACGCCCTCGGTCTCGAAGATCTCCAGGAGTTCGCTCAGGTACGCGGCCTGGCCGGCCTCGTCCCGCTCGTACACGCCGTTCAGCCGTACCGGGGCCTTGGTCTCCGGGTCGTGCTCGACCACCTCCAGTACGCGCCCGCCGCGGTCGCCCGCGCCGCGGTAGGCCGCGGTGCCGAAGCCGGTGATGGCGAGCGGCTTCGGGCCCTGGGCCAGGGTGCGCACCGCGTCCCGGAACCGGTCGGCGACCTCGGCGGAGCGGAGCAGCTCGAACGTCACGAGGTCGAAGGGGGTCCAGTCGACCTGCTCGAACTGGATGGCCGCGTAGGTCAGTCGGCCCTGGAAGCGCTCGCGGACGGTGGCCGCGGCCTCGCGGAGGAACGCGTTGACGCGCTCGCCGAGTTCGCGCATCGCTTCGGCCCGCCGCTCGGGCCGGCCCATCAGTCGCCCGACCCGTTCCTCGGGGCTCTCCCCGGGCAGGAACCCGCGGTTCATCACGCTCAGTTCGACCCCTGCGACGAACACGACCTCGGCCCCCCGCTGCCGGAGCCGTTCCGCCCGCTCGGCGCAGTCGCGGAAGAGCGCGAGGATCCGCTCCGGATCCAGCTCCAGCGGATAGGGCGAGAACCAGACCTCCAGGCCGAGTTCGGCGGCGGCGCCGGCGGCCAGCTCCAGCCGGTCCGGGTCGCCGCCGATGATCTGGACCGCGTTGCAGTGCAGGTCGTCGCGGATGATCGCGAGCTCGCGCCGGACCACGGCGGGGTCGAAGTGCTCGCGGGACGTCCGGCCGTGCACGACGAATCCGGTGTCGTAGGTCATTCCTCTTGCTCGCATGGCGACGTCCCCTCTGTCGGTCTCGGACGGGTCGAGGCTGACAGAAAAGATGCGTGCACGCAAATGTACGTGCACGCATCTTTGCGTGGGCGCAGTCCTCTGTGGAACGCTGGCGCCGTGACGACGACACCACGACCGGGGCTGCGGGAGCGGAAGAAGCAGGCCACGCGCGAGGCGCTGCGCGAGGCGGCCCTGCGCCTGGCCATGGAGTGCGGGCCGGAACAGGTGCGGGTCGAGGACATCGCCGAAGCGGCCGGGGTCTCGCCGCGCACCTACAACAACTACTTCGCCAGCCGCGAGCAGGCGATCGTCTCGGCCGTCACCGCGGACCGCGAGGCGCGCATCGCGGCGGCGGTCGCGGCCCGGCCCGCAGGGGTGGGCCTGGCCGATGCCGTCACCCGGGCGGTGGTCGAGCAGTACACGCATGCCGGCGAGCGCGAACAGCGGGCGCTGCTGCTGATCACCACCCGGACCGCGCTGCGCGAGGCGTTCCTCGACGCCACCGCCGATATCGAGCCCCCGCTCACGGCGGTGATCGCCGAAGGTCTGGGGGGCACCGGAGGGCCCACGGCCCGCGTTCTCGCGGCGAGCGTGGCCGCGGCGGTGCGCATCGCGCTGGAAGGCTGGCTCCGGCCGGCCGGGAACGCGGGCGCCGCCGAGAGTCCGGGCGCCGGAGGGCTCGTCGTGCCGTCCGGCTCGCTGCCCGAGCAGCTCCGCGCGGCACTGGCCCCGCTCGCGCCCGCGTTCGACGCCACCGAGCGGGGCAGCTAGCGGGGCGCAGGCCCCTCACGGGACTGAGGCGCGCGGCTACGCGCTGAAGCGGCCGAAGCGGCCCCGGTGGAACAGCAGCGGCTCGGACTCCTCCTCCGCCCCCAGGCTCTCCACCCGCCCCACCACGATCAGATGGTCGCCCCCGGTGTGCACCGCCGTGATCGCGCAGTCGATCCAGGCGGGCGCGCCCGCCAGGCGCGGGGAGCCCGTCGACGGGGCCGGATCCCACTCCACGCCCGCGAACTTGTCGGCGCCGCTCACCGCGAACGACCGGCACAGTTCGCCCTGCCCCGCCCCGAGGACGTTGACGCAGAAGGAGCCCGCCGCCGCGATCCGGGGCCAGGTGGTCGACGTCCGGGCGACCATGAAGGCGACCAGGGGCGGGTCGAGGGAGAGGGAGGCGAAGGACTGGCAGGCGAAGCCCGCGGGGCCGTCCGCGTCGAGGGCGGTCACGATCGTGACGCCGCTGGCGAAGTGCCCGAGGACGCGGCGGAACTCGGCCGCGTCGACGGGCGGCCGTTCGTCCTCCCGTACCGCGCGCAGCACCGGTCGGGGCAGTGGTTCCACGGCCGTCGGCGAACCGGCCGCTCTCAGGTGTCGGACGACGGTGGCCGCCATCCCCGCGTGTCCCATCACACCGTCCATTGAAACTGACGGTGCGTCAGATGGGAAGCCCTCGGGGACGACGGCCACGTCCTTGCCTTATCCGGCGACCGCCACCGTGGCCCGGGTCCAGGCGACACCCGCCGTGTGCCCGGTCCGGTAGGCCGTCACCCGGACGGTGATCTTCAGCCCGCGCTGGGCCTTCGTCAGCAGGAACGTCGTCTTCGTCGCCCCGCTGATCGCCCGCCCGTTCGCGTACCACTGGTACGCGTACGAGGTCGGCGCCGGCGTCCACGCACCCCGGTTCACGGTGAGCGTCCGCCCGACCCGGACCGTGCCCGTGACGTACGGAGCGGTCGTCGCCTTCGGCGCGAGACCCACGCCGACGGTGTACGCGCCCGTCGTGTACGCCCCGTTCAGGTGCCCGGTCCGCAGCGCCGTCACGGTCACCGTCAGCTTCTTGCCGAGGACGGACGCGGCGGGCACGTACGAGGCCCCCGTCGCCCCCGCGATCGCGACACCGTTCGCCCGCCACTGGTAGGCGTACGAGGTCGGCGCCGGCGACCAGGTCCCGACGACGGCCGTCACCTTGCTCCCGACCCGCACGGTCCCCGAGACGGACGGCAGCGTGGTCGGCCTGGGCGCGACGCCCTTCACCACCACGGCGGCACTCGCCGCCGTGATGACGGGATGCCCGGCCTTCCGCGCGGTCACGGCCACGGACAGCTGCTTGCCGAAGAGCGTCGACGGCAGCGTGTACGTGGAGGCGGTGGCCCCGGCGATGGCGACGCCGTTCGCCCGCCACTGGTACGCGAGCGAGTCCACCGGCAGCGACCACGTCCCGGCCGAAGCCGTCACCTTCCCGCCGACGACGGCGGTGCCGGTGACGGAGGGGGCGGCGGTGCTGCGGAGAGGAGCGACGACCGTCACCGACGGCTTCGACTGCTCCATGCCGAACGCGAAGACACTGACGCCCAGCGAGCCGAGCGGCGCGTTCGTCAGATCCAGGCCCACCGTCATGCTGCGCCGGTCGGGCGCGACGGACAGGGTGGTGGACTCGGCCCGGAACGCCCCGCTCGTCACGACGACCTTGGCGGAGTCGGGCAGCGCCGAGCCGGTGACCGTCATCGCGATCTTCCCCCGGCCGACCGCGGCCGGGCCGACGGTGCCGATGGAGCGCTCCTCGGGGCCGCAGAGGTACTGGGCGCAGGTGATGCCGGCGTTCACGGCCGTGGACGCCTGCGCCGGCGCCTCCGGAAGACCGATCACGAGGATGCTCGGCCTGGCTTCCTTCGGGTAGGCGTTCGGCAGGGCGCACTCGTAGTTCTGGCCCTCGCTGGAGTAGGACCCGAAGCAGCCGTTCTTCCACGTCGACCGGTCGTACAGCCACGGGGTCGGCTGCTGCTCGAAGGTCCCCGCGGGCGTGAACCGCACGCCGAAGCGGTCGCCCGACGCGGACGGGACCGCCGCGCAGAGCGCGGTCTTCTGCTCGCTCAGGGTGCCGACGAGCGGGCCGAAGCCGTAGCTGGCGTTCGGGACCTTGACGCACTCGGGCGCGGGTCCCGCCGGGGTGGCGATGCGCAGGGCGTCGAGGCGGTAGCCGGCGGGCGCGGTGCTGCCGGCCGGGACCTGGACGAGCACCTGGTACGCGGCCGAGCCGGTGACGGCGCAGCCCCGGGCGAAGTAGTCGCAGCCGTTGGTGCCGGCCGCGTCGAAGGCCATCAGCCGGACGGTGTTCTTGGGGTCGCGCACGTTGAGGTGCAGGGTGTCCCCGGCCGCGGCCGTGGTCACCCGGTGGCACAGGAAGGTGCCGGGCGCGGCCGGGACACCGCCGGTCGACGGGCCGCCGACGGCCGCCGCGGGGGTGGTGACACAGCCGCGCGCGGTGGCGGTGACGTCCCGGCGGGTCAGCGCGATCTCGCCGGGGAGGTCGCGGCCCTGGACGAGGACCGTGTGGGCGACACCCGGGGTCAGGGCGCAGACCGTGAAGGTGCCGTAGTACGAGCGGATCTCGCAGATCCGCTGGCCGTTCGCGTCGACGACGACGATCTCGGCCGCCGCGTCGCCCGAGGTCTTCTCGACCTGGAAGAGCTCGCGGGCGGAGTGCCCGTCGGCGGGGATGGTCAGGCAGTCGGCGAAGACGCCGTCGCCGGTCTTCACGCTCATCCGGGTCGGGTGCGCGGTGAAGTCGCCGGCGAGGAAGGTCCGGCAGGTCTCGGGGGCGTCGGTGCGGTGCACGAAGAGGCCGTAGCCGTCGCCGCCCTCGGTCGCGTCGCCGTCGGTGACGATCGCCCGGTACGGGGCGGTGCCGCCGAGTTCGCAGGTGCCGTCCCACAGGCTGTTGACGTAGAGGCACTGCTTGGCGCCGTTCGCGTCGAAGACCGTGATGTCCGTGCTGTGGTCCGACAGCACGGCGAGGTGCGCGCCCTGGGGCACCGGCAGGTTCAGGCAGTCCGCCTCGCCGGGACCGGAGAACGTGCCCCGGTAGGTGCTCGCGAGCGTGACGCCGTCCGTGCAGCCCTCGGTGGAGGTCCGGCCGAGGACCCGCAGGGTCCCGCCCGTGAGCACGGTGTACGTCGTGCCCGCGGTGAGCGTGCAGATCTCGTCGTAACCCCGGCAGGCGAACGTGCCGTCCTTCGCGTACACGGACACGCTGCCGGCGGAGCCGGAGGCGCTGATGGTCCTGACGTCGTAGCGGCCGGTCGCGGTGGGCGTGAAGGTCTTGCAGCCGGTCGGCGACGAGACCGGGGACGGCGCGGTGCCGTAGGTGGTGACGGGCACGGTGGCGCAGCCGGCCGGGTCCGAAAGACGCCGGACCTTCAGCGAGTACGCGGCGGGGAAGCCGCCCTCGACGTATCCGAGGGTGCCGAGGACGCGGTAGCCGCCGGTCCCCTCGGGCAGGACGCAGCCCTCGCTGCCGTCCGCGTTGCCGCGCGGGCAGAGCCGCTTGCCGGTGTCGTCGGCGATCCAGGCGTACGACTCGCTGTACTTCTCCGGCCGGAAGTCCGTGGTGATCCGGTCGCCCGGGGCGGCGGTGAAGGAGTGGCAGACCACGCTCAGCTCGCCGGGCACCTGGCCGGCGACCGGGGCGGTGTCGTAACCGGTGCCGGGGACGGCGGGGCAGTCGCCCTGGGCGGTCGCCATCAGCGGGACGAGGGCGACCCGGTTTTGGGCGGCGCTCCAGTCGGTGTTGACGAGCTTGAGCGCGTACTGACCGGCGGCCAGGTCGCACCAGGCGGCCTTGTAGCCCCAGTCCTCGCACGTGACCCGGTCCTCACCCGCGTACAGCTCCGGGTAGGTGTCGTGGCTGCCCGCGACGAGGATGCGGTGCGTGCCGGGCTTGTCGACGGTGACCGTGAAGCAGGCGGTGCCCTTCGCCTCGATGTCGACCTGCCTGACCGCGTCGCCCGGGTCGCCGAGCGGCGCGAGCGGCAGGGCCGGACAAGGGGCGGCGGTGGGCGTCGGTGTCGGCTCGGGCGTCGGGTCGGTGGTGGCCGTCGGGTCGGGCGTCGGCGTCGGATCGACCGTCGGCGTCGGCTCGGGCGTCGGGTCCGTGGTGGCCGACGGCTCGGGCGTGGGCTCGTTCGGAGCCTGGGCGATCCGGGCCGACGCCGACGCGGTCGGCGCGGGCGTCGCCGCGGCCGCCGTGCTCGTCGGGAGCATCGGCCCCACGAGGGCCGTCAGCAGGGCAGGGACGAGCAGGAGCGTTCTCGCGGATCGTCTGGATCTCACGCGAGAGCGCGCGAAGTTCGGCATGGTTCCGTTCCCCCCGGAGCGGTGTGTCAGACACGCGATGTGTCATATGCGCGTCACACCCTACGGGTCGCCCCGGACACCGTCGCGCGACTATTTCCCCTCGTACCGTGCCTCCCGCCGTTCCACGAAGCTCGCCACCCCCTCCTGCGCGTCCCGCGTCGTCATGTTGATCTCCTGGGCCGTCGCCTCGGCCGCGAAGGCGACGGAACGGTCCACGTCCAGGGACGTGTTGACCAGCTGTTTCGTGAGGGTCAGGGCGCGGGTCGGGCCCTGGGCGAGGCGTTCGGCCCATTCCCGGGCCGTCTTCTCCAAGGCGTCGGAAGGGACCACCCGGTTCACCAGGCCCATCCCGAGCGCCTCCGCCGCCGGCACCGCGTCGCCGAAGAACATCAGCTCCTTCGCCCGCTGCGGCCCGATCAGCCGGGGGAGCAGGTACGCGCCGCCGCCGTCGGGCACGAGCCCCCGGCGGACGAACACCTCGATGAAGCGGGCCGAGTCCGCCGCGAGCACCAGGTCGCAGGCGAACGCGAGGTGCGCCCCGATCCCGGCCGCCGTGCCGTTCACCGCCGCGATCACCGGCTTCTCGCAGTCCAGTACGGCGGAGATGAACCGTTGCGCGCCGAGCCGGATCATTCGCGCCACGTCCCCCGCCACCCGGTCACCGGCCGGCGGCGCGCCCCGCAGGTCCGCGCCCGCGCAGAAGCCGCGCCCGGTGGCCGTCACCACCACGCAGCGCACCTCGGGGTCCGCGGAGGCCTCCGCGAGCAGGGCGATGATCCGTTCCCGCTGGTCCCAGGTGACCGCGTTCATCGCCTCGGGGCGGTTGAGGGTGATCCACGAGACGCCGTTCTCGACGGTGTGCAGGACGTCGGACACAGGGGGCTCCTATCGGCAGACCGCGAGCGCGTCCAGGGCCACCGCCCCCTGCCCGCGCGGCAGCACCATCAGCGGGTTGATGTCCAGTTCGGCGAGGTCGCCGTCGAGTTCGAGGGCCATCCGCTGGACCCGGAGCACGACCTCGACGAGCGCGTCGACGTCGGCCGGCGGGGCGCCGCGCACGCCGTCGAGCAGGGCCCGGCCGCGCAGTTCGCCGAGCATCGAGCGGGCTTCGTGTTCCCCGAAGGGCGGGACGCGGACGGCGGTGTCGTTCAGGACCTCGACGAGGACGCCGCCCAGGCCCACCGTGACCGTCGGGCCGAAGAGTTCGTCGTGGGTCACGCCCACCACCATCTCGACCCCGCGCCCGACCATCTGGCAGACGAGGATGCCGTCGAGGTCCACCGACTCGAACCGGGCGATGTCCGTCAGCTCGCGGTAGGCGTCCCGGACCTGGCTCGCCGAGGTCAGGCCGACCTTCACCAGGCCCAGTTCCGTCTTGTGCGCGAGCTGCGCGCCCGAGGCCTTCATCACGACCGGGTAGCCGACGAGCCCCGCGGCCCGGACGGCCGCCGCCGCGCTCGTCACGAGCTGCTCGCGCGGCACCCGTATCCCGTACGCCCGCAGCAGCTGCTTCGCCGCGTGCTCGCTGAGCCGCCGGCCGGGCCGCAGGAGGGCCTGGGCCTTGCGGAGGGACGGGGAGGGGGTGCGGGGGGCCTCGTCGAAGGGGGAGCGGTAGGCGGCGGTGAAGCGGTGGTGGTCGAGGTAGGCCTTCACGGCCCCGATGCAGTTGGAGAACGTACGGAAGGTGGCGACGCGCGAGGAGCCGAGGAGGGTCGTGCGGTACGCCTCCTCGGTGCCGACCGGGGAGCCCCAGACCACGCACACCAGCTTGTCGGTGGCCTCGGCGGCGTCGACGAGGTCCTGGGCGAGCTTGTCGCTCATCGGGGGGAAGGGGCCGGTGATGGGACAGATCAGGACGCCGACCAAGGGGTCGGCGAGGATCGCGTCGATGATCTTCCGGCCGCGCCAGTCGCCCACCGGGTGCCCGCCGTTGTCGACGGGGTTGGCGACGTTCAGGTACGCGGGGATCCACTGGTGGAGTTCGTCCTGCTTGGCCTGCGGGAGCGTCGGCAGGGAGAGGCCCGCCGCCGTGGCCAGGTCGGCGAAGTGGGCTCCCGTACCGCCGGAGATGGAGTAGACGACGACGCCGTCCGCCTGCGGCCGGCGGGCGCGGGCGAGGAGGGCGGAGGTGTCCTGGAGCTGGTCGAGTCCGTCGACCCGGATCACTCCGTACTGCCGCATGGCCGCGTCGACGACCCGGTCGGCGCCGGTGAGCTTGCCGGTGTGGGAGGCGGCGGTGCGGGCGCCGGTCTCGGTGCGGCCGACCTTCACGGCGACGACGGGGACGCCCTGGCGCGCGGCCCGGTCGGCGGCGAGGAGGAAGGAGCGGCCGTCCTTGAGCCCCTCGACGTAGCAGGCGATGGCCCCGACCTCGGGCCGTCCGGCGAAGTACGAGAGGAAGTCGGCGGTCTCCAGGTCGGCCTCGTTGCCGGTGGGCGCCCAGTGGGAGAGGCGGATGCCGAGCTCCTGGAGGGTGAAGACGGGCCGTCCCTGGTGGCCGGACTGGGTGATGAGGGCGACGGCGGGGCCTTCGAGGTCGTCGCGGAAGCGCTCGAAGGCGTTGAGGTTGGTGTTGGGGCCGAGCAGGCGGAGCCCGGAGCGGCGTACGGCGGCGGCGAGGCGCTCCTGCGCGGCGGCGCCGGTCTCCCCGGTCTCGGCGAAGCCGGAGGCGAAGGCGACGGCGAACTTCACCTTGGTCTCGGCGAGTTCCTCGATGACGGGGAGCGGGTCGGCGACGAGGAGGACGGCGAGGTCGACGGGTTCGGCGAGCGCGCCGACGGAGGGTACGCAGTCGATCCCGAAGACGCTCGTACGGGTCGGGTGCACGGGCACGAGCCGGGCGCCGACCCGCTCGGCCCAGGCGAGCAGCTGCCGGGTGATGCCGGTGTTGGGCCGTCCCTCGGTGTCGGAGGCGCCGATCACCGCGACGGACTCGGGCCGGAAGAACCGGTCGAGGTCGGGGACGGGCAGGTGCAGCGGCCGCCCGCTGACGTCCAGGTCGCCGGCGACGGCGGTGACGCCGTGCACGGCGTCCCTGGGTGTCTCTCCGCAGGCGACCACGCGGGCGCGGAGATCGGTGGTGAAGGTGCCGTGAGTCGATCCGAGCATCGTTCCGCTCCACCCTTCCGCCCAAGACAGATGAACTGACGTTCAGTCAGATTACAGAACTGACGGGTAGTCAGGAATAGGCGCGCGCGGAGGGGATTCACTCGCACGCGAGCCGGGGCCCGCCGGACGTCCGGCGGGCCCCGGTCGGGGTGGGGTGGATCAGCCGTTGTCGTACCGGTTCACGAAGGCCGTCCGGGCGAAGGCCCAGGAGCCCGCCGAGGGGCTCGTCCAGCCGGTCGTCGCGGTCGAGGCGAGCGTGCCGTTCGCCTGGGCGAGCCAGGTGAACATCTTGTCGTCACCGCTGGCGTAGCCGTACAGGGCGCCGACGTCGTCCCGGCCGTCGCCGTTGTAGTCGGCGACGACGACCTTCATCTCCGCCAGGTTCAGGTCGCCGGCCTTGGCGTTCAGAGCGAGCTGCGGGGCAGTCAGGGTGGCGTCCTTGTTGCCCTTGAGGACGTAGAAGACGTCATGGCCGTCGGAGTGGTCGTACCAGAGTCCGAGGTCGTCGCGGCCGTCGCCGTCGAAGTCGCCCGCGTGGACCGTCGTCCGGTCCAGGGAGCCCCAGGTGGTGGAGGACCAGGCGAGCTTCGCGGTGCTGAACAGGCCGTGCCTGCTCCCCGTGTACACGTACGCCTTCACGTTCGGGGCGCCCGCGTTGTAGAGGGCGAGGACGTCGTCGCGCCCGTCACCGTTGAAGTCGCCGGTGGCGTACTCGGCGTTGTCCGCAGTCCAGGTGCCGGCCGGCACGCTCCAGCCGGTGACCGGGGCGGCGAACCCGCCGCGCTCGTCGGACAGCAGGGTGAACATGCTGTCGCGGCCGTCGAAGTGGTCGTACCAGGCCACGAGGTCATCGCGGCCGTCGCCGTCGAAGTCGCCGCTGTGCAGCCGGACCTGGGAGAAGGACCAGGTGCCGGCGGGCGCCGACCAGGAGGAGAACGGCGCGGCGAACGTGCCGTCCTTGCGGCCGAGGAACGTCCAGAACTTCACCGAGCCGTCGGTGTAGCCGTAGAGCACGCCGACGTCGGTGGTCCCGTCGCCGTTGTAGTCGCCGGACGCCCGCTTCATGAGCGAGGCCTCCCAGTTGTCCGCCGTCGTCGCGAAGGCGGTACGGGGAGTGCCGAGCGCGCCGGTGGCGGAGCCGGCGAAGAGGTGCAGGGCGTCGTGGCCGTCGGAGTAGTCGTACCAGTCGGCCATGTCGGACCGGCCGCTGCCGTCGAAGTCGTTGCGCACGGCGGTTCCGGTCGTCCACATGGTGCCGCCCAGATTGTCGCGGACGACCAGGTTGCCGCGCTCCTGGAGGACGAGCGAGCCGCCGGTGACCGCGGTGCCGGACTGCCACAGCGTGGCGGTGTCGGCGGCGTTGCGGACGACCAGGTTGCCGTCGGTGCCGAAGAGCGCGGTCGCGCCCGGGTTGCCCGCGGTGTTCGTCTGCCAGAGCACGTTGCCGGCCTTGGCGGTGACGACCAGGTTGCCGTCGGCGCGCATGACGACCGTCGCGGCGGCGGAGGCGAGCGCGTCGCCGGACGCGAGCCGCTGCCCCGGGAGCAGGCGGCTGCCGCCGGTGAGGCCGTCGGCCCGCGCGGCCACGGCTCCGTTACGGGTCTCGGTGGCGCTCACCCCGTAGCAACCGCCCTGCCAGGAACGGCTGCTGACACCGACCAGCTCAGGGACGCCGTCCCGCTCGCGCAGCACCGGGCCGCCGCTGTCGCCCTGGCAGATCACGTCGGCGGCGGACGCACCGGTGATGCCGAGGGTCGTCGCGTCGGCCGTGTCCGTGCCGAAGGAGGCGACGTGCAGCCGGTCCGGCACCCACTGCGTCCTCGTCCGGCCGTAGCCGGCGACCTTGAGGGCGTTGCCCGCCACGGCCGGGGTGGTGGCGACGGCCACCGGCTGGATCCCGGTGGCGGGCGTCGCGAGCCGCGCCAGGACCAGGTCCCGCCCGGCCCTCGGCACCACGTCGGTCACCTCGGTGACGTGCCCGCCGGTGGTCGCGGTCAGATCGGCGCGGCCGATGGTCGCCACGGTCTTCAGGGCCGGGGGACCGGGGGTGACCTCAAGGCTCACGGCCGGGTTCGCGGCGAAGCAGCTCGCGGCGGTGACGATCCACCTCGGGTCGACGAGCGCCCCGGTGCAGCTGCGCATCTGCTCGCCCTCACCGACCCGGATCTGTGCGGTGAAGGCGTACGAGGCGTCCGTGACGGGCGTGCCGGAGAGGGCCTGCGCCGGGGCGGCGGCCAGGACGACGGGGAGGGCGACCAGGGCGGCCGCGGCCAGCGCGGCGAGCCGCGCGGGTCTGGTGTGTCGCATCAGTGGGTTCCTCGCTGGGGTGGTGTCGGGCGGGTCCGAGGGACCGGCCGTACGTCCGATGGGGGGGCGTGCGGGGCGGGCTACTTGGTGGTCCGGATCTCCACGAGCATGTGGGGGCGGCCCTCGGGGTCCGCGGTCTCGCCCACCGGCTGCCAGGAGTTGGCGGGCACGTCGAAGCTCTTCTCCTCGGTGCCGACGGTCATGTCGACCTCGGTCGTGAAGTCGGCGGCCTTGACCCCGTAGACCGAGGGGATCTCCAGCGTCAGCCAGCCGCCGTTGCCGGTGGCCCGGAAGCAGACCCGCTGCTTCTCGCGCGACCAGACCTCCATCAGGCCGGTCCCGGAGGCGCAGTCGGCGAGGAGGATGTGGCCGTCGCCGCGCTTCAGGGTGATGCCCTGCTCGGCCAGGATCTTGTCCGCGTACGGGTAGGCGTGGTCCTCGACCGCGAAGCCGGGCGCCTCCCCGGCGACGGGCCGGGCGTCCCCCGCGTCGGCGGCGGGCCCTGTCGGGCCGCTGGTCACCACGAGCCAGGCGAGGGCGCCCGCGGCGGCGGCCGCGCCCAGAGCGCGCGCGAAACGGCGCCCGGTTCTCGACGTGATGGTGCTCTTTCTCTTCATCCGGAACCTCGTCGTTCTTGAAACGGGTGGGTGTTTTCTATCGCCAATCCCGCAGGGCGGAAAGAGGCCCTCGTGCGGAGCTCCTTGCGAAGATCTCCTTCACGACCACCCGTATGTAAGTCCTCTCTCTGCGTGTCTGTCCATCGCGCAAGCCGGTCGAAAAGGGGCTTATTGAAGGGCGGCTGTGTGACCTGAATCACTGCAGCGGAACCCCAGAGAATTGCTTGTGAGGGCCTGATGGAGAAGCGGAGAGGGTTCAGAGTCCGCGTACAACCTTTTTCCGGAATGTCATAACGGACGTTCGCGTCTGAAAAGCACCCGCTTCGCCAAAGGGGCTTGATAAACGATTTGGGCGGGGTAGTCTGCGCGGCTGTAATGCCAGAATTCCGCGCATCCCTTTCGGGAAGGACGTTTCTCTTGTCCGCATCTCTCTGGAGCCGGCGCCGCATACTCACGACCGTCGCCGCGACGGCCGCCGTCCCCGCTCTGCCGTCGATCCTCACCCTGACCGCGACCCCCGCCCGAGCCGCCGGCACGGCGGACGGCGGCACCGGTACGGGTCTGCCCGACACCGACCGGGGCAGAGCCGTCTGGGCCTTCAAGACCGGAGGCCGGGCCGTCCGCGAGGCCGCCGCGGCCGCCCTCGTCGGATCGCCGGCCAACGTGTCCGCGTTCCTCGCCGGCGAACTCCCGGTGGCCAGGGCGGAGGACAACCGCTTCGCCGTCCTCAGGAGCCTCCCCTACGCGGGCGCCTCGGTGCGCACGGCAGCCGAGACGGCGCTGTCGGCGGGTGACGCCGCCGTGACCGCCTTCCTGGGCGACGGGTTCGCCCAGCCCCTCGTCACCGACCTGCGGGCCGCGGTCCTCACGGTCCTGAACAACGGCGGCACCGCCGTGCGCCGTGAGGCCACGAAGGCCCTCGACACCGGCACGCAGGAGGCGCTCAAGACCTTCCTCGGCACCACCCAGTACTCCGCGCGGGAGGAGGACCAGCGGGTCCAGGTGTTCACCATCCTGGCCGGGGCCTCACCCGAGGTCAGGAAGTACGCGGAGCGGGCCCTCAACGACGGTTCGGCGGTGGCGATCCAGAGGTTCCTCCTCTCCGGCCAGTACATCGCCCGCGCCCGCGACGAGGAGGCCGCCACCATCGGCCAGCTCGTCACCATCGTGGAGCGGGAGGGCGAGCGCGCCCGGCTGAAGACCGACCAGGCCATCGCCACCGCCAACCAGGCCAAGGCCGCAGCCGAGAAGGCCAAGGCCGCCGCGCTCAAGGCCGCCGAGGAGGCCCGGCTCGCCCAGCAGGACGTCCGCAAGTCGGCGGTCGCAGCCAACAACGCCGCCGACGCGGCGCGCGGCGCCGCCTCCGCCGCCGCCACCGCGATCTCCGCCGCCCGCACCGCCCAGGCCGCCGCCGGCCGTGCCTCGCTCGCCGCACAGGCCGCGGCCGCGGCCGCCGCCTCCGCCGGCCATGCCGCCTCCCGCGCCTACAGCGCCGCCATCGCCGCCTCCAAGGACGCCACCAAGGCCCAGGCCGCGAGGGACGCCGCCGTGTTCGCCCGTAACGCGGCCGCTCGCGCGAACGCGACCGCAGATGCCGCCGACCGGGCGGCCCGAGCCTCCCGGGGTTCTGCCGACGAGGCGAGCGATGCCGCCAGGAGCGCCGCCGGAAACGCGGCCGCCGCGGCCGCCGCCGCCGCCGACGCCGCCAACAGCGCGGGCGTCGCCAAGTCGCAGGCGGACAAGGCCAGGGCCGCCGCCGCCGAAGCCGACGCGGCGGCCGCCCGCGCGAACCGTGCGGCCGACACCGCCTACAAGCTGGCGGACCGGGCGGCCAAGGCCGCCGGAGTCGCCCGCGACGCGGCCCGGAGCGCCGCCGCCCACGCCATCAAGGCGGCCGACGCGGCCGACGAGGCCGCCGCGAACGCGGGCAAGGCCATCGAGTACGCCACGCGCTCCACCGCGTACGCCAACGCGGCCGTCGAAGCGGCCAAGGCCGCCACCACCGCGGTCACGGAGGCGCAGGCGGTCGAGCAGGCGGCCCGCGACGCGGAGACCGCCCGGATCGCCGAGGACACCGAAATCGGCGTCGAGGAGGCCCGTCTGCAGGCCCAGGCCGAGATCGCCGACACCAAGCGGGCCCAACTGGAGCGCACGGAGGCGGACAAGACCGCCTCCGACATCAAGGACCTCGTCGCCGCCGCCGAGGCGGCGTTCCGGTCCGGGGACACCGCGGCCGCAGTCACGGCCGGCCGGAAGGCCGCCGTCCGCTTCCTCGACGCATCCGGTACGTGGACCAGGGAGGCCGCCGAGTACGCCCTTGCCGGCACCGACGAGGCGGTCCTCAACTGGATCGACGTCGACCGTGTCCTCGCCCAGCGGACCGACGACCGCGAGACGGTCCTGGCCGTCGCCGAGATCGGGACGGCCGCGGTCGCCGGGGCCGCCCACGCCGCGTTGGCGAGCACCGACCCGGACGCCGCCCGCGCCTTCCTCGACCAGGGCGTCATCGAGGCCTCGGCCACCGACAACCGGGTGGCCGTCCTGGCCGTCCTCGGCGACAACCCGGGCACGGCCGTCCGGACCAAGGCCGAGGCGGCCCTGAACGACGGGCGGGCGATCGCCCTGCACCGTTTCCTCCACGTGGAACTCGGGGAGGCGGTGAAGGAGGACGACCACGTCGAGGTGTTCCGGCTCCTCGGCACCGGCGGCGCCTACATGAAGTCCGCGGCCACGATCGCGATCGAGGGCCCGGCCCGCATGCGGCGCTACTTCCTCGTGCACGACCAGCACGAGATCGCCCGGCTCGACCACGACCAGGCCTCCCACGTCTCCGCGATCCGGGCCGCCATCGCCCACGCCGCCAGGATCGCCGCCAAGGCCAACGAGGACGCCGCACTCGCCTCCAAGGTGGCCGCCGAGGCACGCCAGGCCGCCACGGAGGCGGCCGCCTGGGCCACGAAGGCGCAGGGCTACGCCCAGGACGCCGCGAACTCGGCGGCACAGGCGAAGGCGAACGCCGACGCCGCCGACCGGTCCGCCGCGTCCGCCGCAGCGTCGGCGGCGACCGCGAAGGCCGCGGCCACCGTGGCGAACCGGGCCGCGGCCTCGGCCAACTACTCGATGACCCGGGCACTCGGCTCCGCGCGGCAGGCGGTGGCCTCGGCCGGCTCCGCGCGGCAGTCCGCGCTCGACGCGCAGCTCTCCGCGGAGGCGGCCGGCAAGTCGGAGGCGGAGGCCGAGAACGCCGCCAGCGCGGCCCGCAGGATTGCGACGGACAAGCGCACCGCGGAGCTCGTCGCGGCCGCCCAGGCGGCGGCGCTGGAGGCCGGGACCCATCAGGCGAACGGCACGACGCCGATCGACCACGAGGACCCGGACCACACCAAGTACTGGGGTCTGTGGCCCGAGAACATCAAGAGCGACAAGGACTGGGCGGAGGCGTTCGCCCATTACAGCACCGTCGCCGGCACGGTCTCGGTCGTGTTCGGCGCCGCTTCCATGGTCGCGGCGGGCTTTGGCTTCCTGCCTGCGGCGGGGGCTCTGCTCAAGGTGGCCGAAGTCGCGAGCAACGTCGGCTGGGCGCTCCAGGGGGTCTCCGCCATCCTGACCGGGAGCGCGTACGGCTGGACAAGCCACGAGTTCGAGAAGTCACTCGGTCACTTCCTCCTCCACGGTGTGATGTTCTACGGCAAGGGGAAGCTCATCGAGAAGTTCGGCCTCCGCGGGGAGGCCGCCGAGCAAATTGCCGGCAGGGCCGCCATAGGCGTCGTGACCGACACGACGGTCACGGTGCTCGGCTGGATCCACTGGCTGTCCGGCCACTGATCCGCCGGCCCTCCGGCTCCCCTCGGGGCGCCGGAGGGCCGGTCGCTCACCGTCAGCCGGTGCTGGTCCGCGCGATCCGTCGTGCGATCCGCTCCGCATCCCGCGCCATCTCCCGGAACATCCCGCTGATCGGGTTCGTGAAGCCCGTGAAGTACAGGCCGGGGGTCTCGCGCGGGCTCCGGGCCCCGTGCGTCACCGGCAGCCCCCGCCCGTCGAGGACGTCCAGGTGCCCGAGGAGCGGTTCCAGGGCGCGCCGGTAGCCGGTCGCCGCGATCACCGCGTCCGGGGTGATCCGGCTGCCGTCCGCCAGGACCACCTCGCCGTCCTCGAAGGCCTCCACCGCGGCGACGATCTCGACCTTCCCCGCCCGCACGGCGTCGATCAGGCCGACGTCCTGCACCGGGATCGCGCCCTCCCGCTGCCGGGTGGCGAGCCCCTTGTCGGGCCGGGGCAGCCCGTACGCCGTGAGGTCCGGCACGGCGAACCGGGCGGACAGCGCGCCCAGCCGGTCGACCAGCGCCACCGGCAGCCGCCGCACCAGGATCCCGGAGCGCTGGGCCGGCCAGCCGAGGGTGGTGCGGCGCACGATGTGCGGGACCGTCCGCACGGCGAGCCGCACCCGGGCCGCGCCGCCCCCGGCGAGGTCGGCGGCGATCTCGGCGCCGGTGTTGCCGATGCCCACGACGAGGACGTCCTTCCCGGCGTACGGCTCCGGGTTGCGGTAGGTCCGGGCGTGGCTCAGCTCGCCGGCGTACGCGTCGCGGCCGGGCCAGTCGGGGAGCCGCGGGGTGTGGTTGTACCCGGTGGCCACCACGACCGCGCGCCCGGTGAGCCGGCGCCCGCCGGTGGCGTGCAGGGTCCAGTCCTCGCCGGTGCGCTCGATCCGGTGGACCTCGACGCCGGTCACGACCTCCAGTTCGTGCTTCTCCGTGTACGTCTCCAGGTACCGCACGACGTCGGCGCGGGCGACCCAGCGGCCGAAGGAGCGGGGCATCTTCAGGCCGGGGAGGGCGGAGAGCCGCCGGGTGGTGTGCAGCCGCAGCCGGTCGTAGTGCGCGCGCCAGGAGGCGCCGACGGCGTCGGACTTCTCCAGGACGACGGCCCGCACGCCCCGCGCGCCCAGGGCGGCGGCGACGGCGAGGCCGCCGGGTCCGCCGCCGATGACGTACACGGGATGGACGGGAGGTGCGGGGGGTGTGAGGGACATGAATGCTGAGCGTAATGACGTGTACACGCAATGGGTCTCGGTCAAGAGGGGATTTCGGTTGCGAATCGGTCACGCGGAGGGGGCGCCGCCGACCGCCCGTGCGCCCGCCCCTTGCGCTCGCCCGCCCCCTGCGCTGAACTGACGTACCGTCAGATACGCCTCGACGAGATCGCGAGGGCCCCATGCAGACCGTCTGGCTCACCGGCGCCGAATGGCTCGCCGTCCTCCGCATCGGCCTCGGCCTGTGGTGGCTGGAGAGCTGGCGCCACAAGGACAAGAAGGGCTGGTTCGAACGCGGCACCGGCATCGCCTGGGCCGCGGACGTGGCCGGCAAGCACAGGTGGCCGGCCGTGAAGAACGGCTTCGACACCGTCGTCGCCCCGCGCCCCAAGCTCATGGCGTACGTCGTCGTTTACGCCGAACTCGCCCTCGGCCTCGGCCTGATCACCGGCTTCCTCACCCCGGTCGCCCTCGTCGGCGGCCTCCTCCTCAACCTCCTCTACCTCGTCCTGATGATCCACGACTGGGCCGAGCAGGGGCAGAACGCGATGATGGCGCTCATCTCCCTCGTCGCCCTCCTCGCCATGTCCTGGCAGACCTGGTCCCTCGACTCCGCGATCGGACTCTTCTGATGACCGCAGCCGACCCCGACATCGACGCCTTCACCCGCCCCTACTGGGACGCCGCCGCCGAGGGCCGGCTGCTGCTGCGCCACTGCGCCGCCTGCGACCGCGCCCACCACTACCCGCGCGAGTTCTGCCCGTACTGCTGGAGCGAGGACGTCCGCTGGGAGCCGGCGAGCGGCCGCGCGACCCTCTACACCTGGTCCGTCGTCCACCGGAACGACCTCCCGCCCTTCGGCGAGCGCGTCCCGTACGTCGCGGCCGTCGTCGACCTCGCCGAGGGGCCGCGGATGATGACGGAGGTCGTGGGGGTGGCGGAGGGCGACCTGCGGATCGGGATGGAGCTGACGGTCACCTTCCGCGCGGAAGGTGACGCGACAGTTCCCGTCTTCGGGGCCTCCGGGGTCTAGAGCGGGGAGATGTTCTTCCAGAGCTGACGGAGGTCGCCCGGGTTGCAGTCGGCCGACATCGTGAACGGGGGCCCGGCCACCAGGCACTGGCCGTTGCCCACGTTCTTGAGCGTCCGACCGTTGGCAGTCGTGGCCTGGATGCGCCACGACTGCCCGCTGGAGCCGTCGCAGGGGGCAGTGGTGGCGCCGGGGTTCCCGTTCGGCTGGAGGCAGCGGCCGCTCTGCCGGTTGACCAGCCGGAAGGTGCCGTTCGCGCCGGGCGAGTACGTCCAGCTGTACCAGATGGGCCGGCCGGAGTTGTCCTTGGAGCCGCAGTCGTAGGCGTTGGCGAAGATGCCGAAGCCCGCGTTGTACTCGCCCAGACATTTTCCCTCGGACGCGTTCTTCAGGGAGTACGTCCCCGAGGGCGTCGAGCTCGACGGCGGGGGCGGGGCGGGCGCGTTCGTCGTCGGCTTCGGGGCCGGCCGGGTCGTGGTGCCGCCGGAGGAACCGGAGCCGGAGCCGGAGCCGCCCGAGGACGTGGAGGAACCCGATCCGCCACCCGTCACGGAGCCGCCACCCGTCGAGGACCCGCCCCCACCGGTGACGGACCCGCCCGCGACGGACCCACCGCCGGTGACGGAACCGCCGCCGCCCGTGGTCGCCGGGGGCGGGGCGCCCGGGGACGGCTTCCCCGACGGCTTGGCGGACGGCTTCGCCGAGGGGTGCGCCGACGGCGTCCCCGTCCCCGTCGACGGCGGTACGGAAGCGGGCTGCGAGGCCACCGTGGACGGCGACGCCTCCGGGGTCGCGCCGAGACGGCCGACGTACGGGCTGAGGGCGACGGTCAGCGTGGTGCCGGTCGCCACGACGACGGGCACGGCGAACACGACGAACTTGTTGCGCCGCCACCGGGGCGTGCTCCCGGCCGCCTGACCGGTGACGGCCAGCGGGTCGGGAGAGCCCGTCGCGGGCTCCTTGGAGTGCGGGGCCTGCGGGGTCAGCGAGGCCGTCGCCACGTCCTGGGTCGGGTCGGTCCGCTCCAGCTCCGCCAGCTGCTCGGCGGTGGGCGCCCCCGCGGCGAAGACGGCCCGCTCGGCGATCCGCTCGGCGACGGCCGCCGGCCAGACGGCGCCCGCCGCCTGCTCCTCGGCGAGCGTCACGAGCTCGTCGGCCGTCGGCCGCTCCGCCGGATCCTTGGCGAGACACTTCCGTACGAGCTCCGCGAGCTCGGGGTCGCCCTCGGTGAGGCGCCCGAAGTCGGGCTCGCCGTGGACGACCCGGTAGAGCAGGTCGGGACCGGAACCGTCGCCGAAGGGAGGCCGCCCGTTCGCCGCGTACAGCAGGAGGCTGCCGAGGCCGAACACATCGGCGGCGCCGGTCAGATCGCGGTCGGCGACGGCCTGCTCGGGCGCCATGTAGGCGGGGGTGCCGATGACCATGCCGGTCTTCGTCAGCCGGCTCTGGTCGGCCGCGCGGGCCACGCCGAAGTCGATGAGGGAGAGACCGCCGCCGGTCAGCATCACGTTCGACGGCTTGAGGTCGCGGTGCACCATGTCGGCGCCGTGCACCACCCGCAGCCCGGCGGCCGCCTCCCGGAGGAGCCGCCACAGGGCGCCGCCGGAGAGCGGACCGCCGTTGAGGCGGATGGCCTCGTTGAGGGTGATCCCGGGGATGAACTCGGTCGCGAACCACGGCGGCTTCGCCGTGCGGTCGCTCGCGAGGAGCTTGGTGTTGGCGCCGGCGGGCAGCCGGGCCAGGTTGTCGAGCTCGTGCCCGAAGTGGTTCAGGAAGTCGGCGTCCTCGGCGAGCACGGGCAGGACCCGCTTGACCGCCGCGAACTTCCCGGGCACGGCGCCGAGATAGACCCGGCCCATGCCGCCGGACCCGAGCACGCCGAGGAGCCTGAACGCCCCGATCTGCCGTGGGTCGCCCGTTTCGAGCGGCATCGCCCCGCTGCCGCTCAAACTGTCCGAAGTGGAGTGGTCCTCCGGTTCCCCCTGCATGGGCCACACAGTAGCCGAGCCCCCTGCATATCTGAACGTTGCTCAGGTTGCGGGGGCCCGGCGGTAACTCGACTGTGACGTTGCCCTGTTGGGGCGTGGCCGCAAGCGCCGACCGGGCGTCTCCGGAAGTGCCGGCCGTCAGAAGACGGCGATGTCCGTGGTGGTTTCGAAGGAGTACATCGCCTTGCGGGGCCGGAAGGGGGCGCTTGCGTCACCGGTGCCCTCGTACAGATAAGCCCCCATGCCCTGGTACTGGTTCGCGTCGGGGTAGGAGACCAGCAGGTCGGGGCGGCCGTCGCGGGTGATGTCGCCGAAGCTCACCAGCCGGGTGTAGCCGTTCCAGCCGCCGCCGATGCGCACGCGCGGGCCGTAGGTGCCGTTGCCCTTGCCGGGGTACATCCACAGGACACCGGCGGCGTCACGGGCGACGAGGTCTGCCGCCGAGCCGCCGCCGAGGTCGCCCGGCGCGACGATCTGGTTGTAGATGCCCCAGCCGGCGCCGATCTGCTTGCGGGCGCCGAGCGGGGCGTTGAGGTTGCCCGTGCCGGGGTACAGCCAGAAGCCGCCGGACTTGTCGACGGCCAGGACGTCGGGCCTGCCGTCGCCGGTCACGTCGGCGGTGCCGTTGATCTTGTTGTAGATCTGCCAGCCGCTGCCGATCTTGATCCGGGGGCCGAGGCCGCGCTCGGCGCCGGGGTAGAGCCACAGGCCGCCGCTCTTGTCCCGCGCGACGACCTCGGGCTTGACGGTGCCGCCGAGATCGCCGGGGACCGTGAACCTGTCGTAGACGTTCCAGTTGGTCCCCGAGACCCCGGCGACCGAGTCCGTCCAGCCGATGCTTCCGCGGGAGGGGGAGTAGTCGCTGTCCCACGACTCCAGTCGGCCCGTGGCGCTCACGCGGAGCATGTCCGGGGAGCCGTTGTCGCTGAAGTCGTGCGGCTGGGGCTTGCGGGTGATGGTGAACGTGCCGCGCTGCGACCACCCGGGCCCGACGTGGTCCTGCGGGCTGGCGGTGGCACACCACGTCCAGACGCCGTTCGCCGCCGGGCCGTACGAGTAGGGCTCCCCGTAGCCGTCGTTGCGGCTGCCCTCCCAGGTGAGGGTGACGCTTCCGGGTCCGGACGGGGCGTTCTCCGTGGACGTGTGGCCCCACCAGTCGTAGTACCCCGCGATCGAGTCGCAGTCCCGGTCACCGCGTGCGAGCCGGATGTCGACCCACACCGGGTTCCGGCTCACGTCGAACGTGAAGGGGACCACGCCCCGGTTCTTGTCGAGGTCGAGCACCTCCGGTATGTGCGGCGTCACCACGAGCTGCGTCGGCTCGCCGGTCGCGGCGACGAGCTGCCGGGTGAGGGCGCCCTCGACGCCGGGGGCGACCCGGTACAGCCCCTCCTCGCCCACGCCCTCCGTCAGGGAGCCGCCGCGCACCAGGAGGGCGCCGTCGGGGGCGGTGGCCAGACTGGTCGCGTGGGCGAGGAGCTGCTTCGCGGGCTCATCGTGCAGGGACTTGGCGTCGAAGGCCGTCTCGCCGTTCCGGATGGTCTCGTGGACCAGCCACGAGCCCGTCAGGCCGAGCTCGACGTCCTTGTAGGAGCCGACGGGGAACTTGTGGGTCGCACCGGTCTTCCGGTCGGTGACGACCGCCACCCCGACGTCCTGGTTCCAGGCGTCCTTCGTGTACTCGGTCCACGCGACGTGCGTGGCGGAGAGGGCGGCGAAGGGCGAGTCGGCGGCCGGATTCTTGTTCTCGTACGTCTTGGCGACCACCTCCGAGCCGGCCATGTCGACCACGGCGAAGAGGGTCTTGCCGGCGGCCTGGAAGCCCACCAGGGCGGTGCCGGAGATGGCCGACCTGACCGTGAACGAACCGGCCCCGGCGGGCAGTCCACCGACGGTGCGGTTGGTGATCGCGCCGCTGACCGAGGCGCTGACCAGGTGGAGTTCGGTGACGCCGGCGGGGGTCTGCACGCTGGTGAGGACGGTGGATCCGACCGCGCCGAAGGCGGTGTGGGTGCCGTCGGTCAGGGTCTTGAGGTCGATGTCGACCGGGGCCGCGCTTCCGGTCATGTCCTGGACGCGCAGGACGCGGTCGCCGACGGTGCTGACGAGGACGTCGGAGGCCGCGCCGAGGACGGGGGCCCGGGAGGCGATGACCGTCGAGGCGCCGCCTTCGTTCCGGGTCCAGCGGTACTCGCCGGAGGTGTTCCTGCTGAGGAAGCCCGTGGTGCCCGCGCTGACGATCTCGGAGGCGAGCGGGAACGGGGTCACCTCCCCGGCGGTGGCAGGCGCGGCGGGCGCGGAGACGGCGGCGGTGGCGGCGAGCGCGGTGGGCGCCGCGGCCAGGGTGCCGGCGGTGACGGCGAGGGCGGCGGTGATCGCCGCGGTCAGGCGCCGGGACCGGGACGTCACGCGAGAGGCGTGGGACAAGGTCGGTTCCTTCCGAGGAGCCCGGCGGTGCGAGGCCGCCGGGCCGGTCTGCTGCGAATGAACAGGAGGGTCAGGAGTAGTCGTTGAACGCGGCGGTCTCCCCCGCGTACAGCGTGGAGCGCAGCGGCGGCGTGAACGGCAGCTGCCAGTCGCCTCGGGAGCTGTAGAGGTACGAGCCGGTCGGGCCGATCGCGAGGAGGTCGGGACGGCCGTCGCGGTCCGCGCTCCCGAGGGGGACGAGGCGCTGGTAGGCGTTCCAGCCGCCGCCGACCCGGATGCGCGGCGCGAAGGTGCCGTCGCCCTTGCCGAGGTACAGCCACAGCACCCCGGCCCTGTCCCGGGCGAAGAGGTCCCCGGCCGGACCGCCTGCGGTGTTCCCCGTGGCGACGACCAGGTTGTAGACGCCCCAGCCGGTGCCGATCCTCTTGCGGGCGCCGAGCGGGGCGTTGACGTTCCCGGTGGCGGGGTAGAGCCAGAGGCCGCCGGACGTGTCGGTGGCGAGCACGTCGGCCCTGCCGTCGCCGGTCAGGTCACTGCCGGCGGCGATCTTGTCGTAGATCTGCCAGTTGGTTCCGATCTTCACGCGGGGCGTGAACCCGCCGTCGCCCTTGCCCTGGTAGAGCCAGAGGCCGCCGGTCCGGTCCCGGGCGAGGAGGTCGTCCGTGGCGGAGCCGCCGAGGTTCCCGGCCGCCTCGATCCGGTCGTACGCCTGCCAGCCGCCGCCCAGCGAGGTGCGTCCGGTCGAACGGAGCACGTAGTCGGGGTAGCTGGTGTCGTCGCGCCACAGGCGGCCGGCCGCGTCACGGGCGAGGACGTCGGGCGTGCCGTTGTCCGTGTAGTCGTGCGCCGCGGCCGTGCGGGTCACCGTGAGCGCCCCCGTGGAGTGGACGGTCTCACCGATGCCGTTGACCGGAGTGGCCGTGAACTCCCACGTGTAGGCGCCCGCGGGGATGGCCCTGTCGTCGTACAGGCCGTTCATGTCGTGGTAGACGATCAGGCTGTTCGAGCCGCCGTCGAACGTGTCGGTCAGGGTCTTTCCGGTGGCGGTGTGGCGCAGGCTGATCCGGCACCGCACATTGGTCCGGGAGAGGCCCCAGACGAAGTAGATGTCCTTGACCTGCGCGCTGAGGGTGACGGCCTCCGGCACCCTCGGCACCGGCACCCCGAGCTCGGCGGACTCGCCGCTGCCCGCCAGGAACTCGGCGGTCGGGGTGCCGTCGGCGGCCAGGGAGATCCGGTAGAGGCCCTCGCCGTGCTCCTTCGTACCGCCGCGTGCGAGGAGGGTGCCGTCGGGGGCGACGGCCGAGGACGAGCGGTGGTCGAGCAGCCGCACGGTCCGGCCGTCCACGTGGTGCGCGGTCAGCGGGACCAGGTCCGGGTACATCGCCTTCTGCAGTCCCTGCGGGTCGGCGGTGAGGAACCAGTCCCCGAGCGCCTCCACCGTCGCCTGCCGGCCCGTGCCCAGGGGCGTGACCGTGGTCTTGCCGGTGGCGCGGTCGAGCACGGTCAGGCGAGGGGTGTAGGCGGGGTAGTCGCCCCATTCGAAGTCGACCGAGGCGAGGTGGGACTTCGTGGCGGCGAAGTGGGGTGTCGGCATGGCGTAGGAGCTACCGGTGACGGTGCCCGTGGCGATGTCCACGAAGGCCAGGGTCGAGTTCCCGTCCTTCGCGTACTGCACCGCGAACTCGCCGGAGAGCGTGGGCACGACCTTGTGCCACGGCGAGCGCCCGACCACGCCGGGGACCGGACGGTCGCTGATCCGGTCGCCCGTCCTGCTCACCAGGTGCAGCTCGCCCTCGACCCACACGGCGAGCGTCGTGCCGCTGACCGCGGCGGGCTCGAACGTGAAGCCCCGGCCGCTCAGGTCGATCGTCACGGGCTCGGCGCCGGTGGCCATGTCGTAGAGCCGGAAGACGTTCGGCGCGGTCGTCACGCCGACGACGTCCGACCGGATCTCGCCGATCGGGGTCCCCGGAAGCTCGGTCGTCGAGCCGTCGGAGAAGCGGGTCCAGAGGAGCTTCTCGCCCTTGCTGAGGAAGCCGGTCGCTCCGGCGCCGACGACCTCGCTCTTGGCGGGGAAGGACAGCGCGGCCTGCTGCCCGGTGGCCGCGGCCGCGGCGCCGGCCGTGGCGGCGGCGGTCGCCGGGACGGCGGCGAGCGCACCGCCGGTCAGCGCGAGCACGGTGGCCACGCCGACGGCCCATGTGCGGGATGCGCGAATCATGGTGATATCCCCCCGGACAAAGCATTGAGGACGCTTCGTGCGCCCTCACCTCATGAGACCCACGAGTCGCCGGAGGGGTTGTACGGCAATCAACTTGAGTTCGAAGAAGGGGTGAACAGGCCTACGCCGACGGCGCCCAGGGGTCCGACAGCAGCTCCTCGACACTGCGCCGGCCGCGCCCCTCCGGCGGCTCCTCGGCCGCCCTCCCCAGGGCGACCATCGAGACGATCGCCCACCCCGGGTTCGGGTCCAGCTCCTTGGTGAGGCCCTCCATGTCGAAGGCCCGGAACTGGTGCGACGCCAGACCCAGCGCCTCCGCCTGGAGGGTCATGTGGGCGATGGCCTGCCCCAGGTCGTAGTCCGCGAACTCCGAGTAGAGCACCTCCGAGTCCTCCACGTGACGGCGCGTCAGCGTGACGACCAGCAGCCCCGCGTCCACCGCCCACCGCGCCGAGCTGGGCGCCAGGTACCGGACCACCCGCTCGTGGTCCGGCTCGCCCGGCCGGCTCACGAAGAAGCCCCAGGGCTGGGAGTTCCCGGCGGACGGCGCCCACCGCGCCGCTTCGAGCAGCAGCCGCAGGGACGCGTCGTCGACGACCGCCGACGGGTCGAACCGGTACGGGCTGAACCGCCCGGCCAGCAGGGGATGTATGCCGCCGCCGGACGGTTCCCGATCACGTCGCATGCTCCGCTGCAACCGGCGCCCGCACAGGGCTATTCCGGTCGCTCTCGGTTCCGCGCCGGTCGTGGGCGTAGCGGCCCTTTTGCTCTCTGCGGTCGTCCGGAGGGGTGTCGGAAATCTGTCGGCGGTGAGCGTGATCTGTCGGCGGTGTGTCGGTGGCGGTTGCGACCTTGGGCGGTCGGCGCTCTCCATGAGCACGCTGCCCCGGAGCGCAAGGAGCCTGTCATCGTGTCACCCGCATCCCAGAGCCAACCGTGGGACGTTCACCGGCTGCCGTCCGCCGAGGGCAGGACCTTCCTGGTCACCGGGGGTAACGCCGGGATCGGCTACTTTGCCGCAGAGCAGCTCGCCGCCACCGGCGCCGTCGTCATACTCGGCAGCCGGGACCGCGCGAAGGCCGACTCCGCCATGGCCTCGATCCGCTCGCGTGTCCCCGGCGCGCACGTGCGCCACCTTCGACTGGACCTCGCCGACCTGTCGTCCCTGAAGACAGCCGTGGACAGGCTGGACGTCGATCGTCTCGACGCGGTGGTCCACAACGCAGGGGTCGCGCTCGACGACCCGCCGCGTCGAGAGACCAAGGACGGCCACGAGCTGATGTTCGGCACCAACCACCTCGGCCACTTCGCGCTGACCCGGTGGCTGGCCCCCCTGCTGTCCGCGGCGCCGGCGGGCCGCATCGTGACGGTGGGAAGCTTCGCGGCGCGGTCCGAGCGCCTGGACCTCGACGATCTGCAGTCGACCCAGGACTACCGGCCCAAGCGCGCCTACGGCCGATCGAAGCTGGCGCAGATGTGCTTCGGCTTCGAACTCGATCGCCGCCTGCGTGCCGTCGGCAGCACGGTGCTCAGTGTGGTGGCCCACCCCGGCGGCGCACTGGACTCCCTCACCCCGTCCCGCCCGCCGGTCAGCGTGACAACCCTCGGCGAGCGGCTGCGCGCCTTGCCCTCCGCGCTCCTGGTGCAGGGCAAGGACGCCGGAGCATGGCCCGTCGTCCGTGCCGTCCTCGACACGGAGGTGCGGGGAGGGCAGCTGTGGGGGCCGAGGGCCTTCGGCCTGCGTGGCCTACCGAGGCGTGAGCCCGTCCCCTCTCATATGGCCGCCCCGGCCGTCGCCGCTCGTCTGTGGGCCGTCAGCGGCGAGCTGGTCGGCACCGATGCGCACCTCGGCTTTCGGTAGGCGCGGAGCCGCGCCCAGGGCGGTCGTCCGGTGGCCGACTGCCATGTTCGGCCCGGCCAACCGGGCTCAGTACCCGACGGCCTCCCGGAGCAGCAGCACCGTGCCGCGCCCCGGGTACGGGTCCGCGTGGAGGACGAGGAGACGGTTGACCGCGCTGTCCTGCCCGTACACCGCCCGGCAGCGGGAGTTCTCCAGCGGCAGGACGTGCTCCTCGATGCGCCGCAGCGCCGCGCCCAGGTCCGGCACCACCTTCTGCGCGCCCACGATCCACACCGCCCGCGCGGCGCCGCCCGCGTTGGCGGGGAGCTGGCTGCCGCTGCCCGAGGCGAGGACGAGCGAGCCGGTCTCGGTGACGGCGGCGACGCTGTTCACGACGAAGTCGGGGCAGGCGGCCAGCCTCCGGATCTCGTCGGCGCCGGTCGCCCGGTCGATCGACGCGATCCGCGGCCTGACGGCGTCGTACGCGCCGCCGGCGTTGAGGTCCTCGTCGATGCCGGAGAGCCGGAGGGTCTCGCTGGCCCCGGTGAGCACGCTGGAGCCCGCGGGGATCAGCTCCTTGACGCGGGTACGCGCCTCGGCGACGTCGTCGAGGATCTCGACGGCGAAGTTGTGGGCCCGCAGCGCGGCCGCCACCCGTTCGAGACGCTCGTCCGTCGCGGGGTGGACGAAGGACGCGGCCGGGGCGGAACGGGCCGAGGCGGGTGCCGTGCCGGTCAGCGGGGAGGTGTCGAGATACCGCACCTCGTACACCCGCTCGGCGAACCGCCAGCCTTCCTCCGTCCGCCGGTAACGGTCGTGGTAGACCGCGTAGTTCTGGCCCTGGCGCCCGTCGAGGGTCTGCGCGAGCTCCTGGATGTACGCGCGGCCGGTCGCCGTGTCGCCGTCGAGCTCGATCGTGCCGGGGTGGGTGTTCTGCACGAAGAAGTCCCACTGGGCCTGCAGCCGCTCGCCCCCGGCGAGGATCTCCTCGGGGCCGATCTGCTCGACGGGGATGTTCGGCATGCGCAGGGCGCCGTCCGGGGTGAACAGCGCCGCGAGCCGGGGCCGGTCGCGCATCATGACCGCGTCGGTGAACTCGCCGCGCAGCGCCTCGATCTCGACGCGGTCCGCGATGGCCTGGAAGTCGTTCATCGGGGTGTCCTCTCGCTCCTGTTGCCGCCTTCACGGAGACGACAAGACAGCCCGCCGGAATGTGAGGTGACGCGGCGACCTCACATTCCGGGGCGCTGCGCTGTCATAACGGGGAGAGGCACACACACGAGCGAGGGAGACGGCCGGACCATGACCACGGGAGCCGAGATCATGAGCGAGCGGCGTCGGCTGACCAACCTCTGCTACCGGCTCCTCGGCTCCCTCGCGGACGCCGAGGACGTCGTGCAGGAGACGTACGCCCGCTGGTACGCCCTCTCCGCCCGCGAGCAGCAGGCCATCGAGCAGCCCGGCGCCTGGCTGATGACCGTCGCCGGCCGCGTCTGCCTCAACCTGCTCGGCTCGGCGCGGGCCCGGCGCGAGACGTACGTCGGCGACTGGATCCCGGAACCGCTGCCCGAACCCACGGAGGGCGACGGCGGGAACGACCCCGCCGACCGGATCACCCTCGACGAATCGGTGACGATGGCCTTCCTCGTCATCCTGGACGCGATGACCCCGGCGGAGCGCGTCGCGTTCGTCCTGCACGACGTCTTCCGCTACCCCTTCGGCGAGGTCGCCGAGATCGTCGGCCGCACCCCGGCGGCCTGCCGCCAGCTGGCCTCCTCGGCCCGCCGCCGCGTCCGCACGGCACAGAGCCCCGCGGGCCCGAGCGCGGGCCAGGCGGGCGTCGTGAGGCGGTTCAGGACCGCATGGGAGGCCAAGGACATCGAGGCCCTCGTCGGCCTGCTCGACCCCGCCGCCGTCGCCACCGCCGACGGCGGGGGACTCGCCGTCACCCATCTGCGCCCGCTCGTCGGCGCCGAGCGGATCGCGGAGGGCTATGCCGAGATCGCCCGCCTGTGGGACGGCCGGACGACGTTCCAGGAGCGCACGGTCAACGGCGTGCCCGGCCTGGTGGCCTGGCAGGACGGCGAGCTCGTCACCGTCTTCGCGTTCGAGATCGCGGACGACCGGATCCGGCACATCTGGGCGGTGCGGAACCCGGAGAAGCTCCGCCCCTGGAAGCTCAGCTGAGAGCGCCCAGAATGTGCGGCGCCGCCTCCGCGAGGGTCGGGAAGTGGCGGTGGGCGTCCGGGTGCGGGGCCGGGGTGTTGACCGTCCAGACCGTCATCCCGGCGTCGAGCCCGGAGCGGACCCCGGACGGTGCGTCCTCGATGACGAGACACTCCGCCGGGTCCGCGCCCAGCTTCTCGGCGGCGGTCAGGTACGGGACGGGCGACGGCTTCCCCTCGGCCACGGAGGCCGCGTCGACGATGAGCCCGGGGAAGCGGAGGCCGGTCCGCTCGAACCGCCCCCGCACCCGGTGCTCGTAGTTCGACGTGACGAGCGCCCACCGGTCGGCGGGCAGCGCGCCGAGCAGCTCGACGGCCCCGTCGAAGGCCGCGTAGTCGCCCGTACGGACGTCCTCGTCCTCCAGCGCGTGCAGAAGGGCGAGGCACTCGTCCGGGTCGGCGCCCGGCACGACGGCGGCGAAGGTCTCCACGGGCCGCGTCCGCAGGGCCGTTGCGTACACCTCGCCCCCGTCGAGCCCGTACCGCGCGGCCCACTCGTGCCAGACGCGCCGCTGGTTCTCGACGGCGTCCATGAGGGTGCCGTCGACGTCGAAGAGAACGAACTTTATGGAGGTCACGCCCGGGATGCTACGTCCAGGAACGCAGCCCAGGAGGCGGGGGAGACGGCGAGCTGGGGGCCGTGGGGGTTCTTGGAGTCGCGGATGTGGATGAGGGCGGGGTGGGTGGCGACCTCGACGCACTCGCCGCCTTCGCCGCTGCTGTAGCTGGACTTCTGCCAGTTGTAGGCGACTTCGATGCACTCGCCGCCCTCGGAGCTGCTGTAGCTGCTCTTGAACCAGGCCAGTTCCGTGGTGTTCATCGTTCTCCCAGCAGTTTTTCGATCCAGGCCAGGGACTCCTGAGGCGAGAGTGCCCGCGCCCGGATGATCCCATAGCGCTCGGCGTAGGTGCGTGCCTGTTCTGGCGCGGTGATGAGCCGGGCGTGCCCGTAGATCTCGGTGTACGCCACCTCTCGCCGCCCCGGAGGGGTCAGCAGCGTGAATGCGCCGTCCAGGTAAGGGTGTTCAGGATGGTCCTGCGGCATGATCTGGAGGTCGACGGTTCGTCGACGGGCTACGCCGAGGATGCGGCGGAGCTGTTCACGATGGACTTCCGGCCCGCCGAACGGGCGGAGCAGAACGGCTGCCTCCAGGACGAAACTGATGGTCGGCGCGGGCCACTTGTCCAGGATCACCTGGCGGGAGATACGGTCCGCGACTCGCTTGTCGACCGTCGCCTCGTCCAGCATGGGGCGGCGGTTCTCGAAGAGGTACCGCGCATACGCCTCGGTCTGCAGAATGCCCGGCACTGCCTGCACTGCGTAATAGTGCAGCGCCACCGCCTTCGCCTCAGCCTCCGCGAAGTCCTGGAACCAGTCCGGATGTCGGGTGCGCGCCCTGGCCAACGCGTCCCGCACGTCATCCACGGCCGCCGCCAGCACACCCCCCGCCTTCACCGCAGGGTCCGCCCGCAACAGGAAGTCCGGCTGTGGGGTCCGTACACCCCGCTCGATCGCGGAGACCAGGTCCTCGCTGCAATGTGTGATGTCCGCCAGGTCCGCCTGGCTGAGGCCCGCGTTCTTGCGCAGGACCTTGATGATCTTCCCGAGTGCACGGAACAGGTGCGCCGTGCCGTCCACCTCGGAGGGCCGTTCCGGCCGCTCCTCCTCGTTCCCCGACATCCGTACCGCCCTCTTGGCGTACCCGTACAGTTACCCAGCGTCGTCGATTCGCTGCTGGTCAGCGTACGGCCGGAGGGCCAGGCTCGGGGACATGAAATCCGAAACAGCCACCCCAACCGGTGAGTTCACGCTCCGGCTCTCGGCAACGCGCCGGGGCGCACGCCTGGCGCGGTTACTCGCTGTGCAGCAGCTCCGGGACTGGGGTCTGAGGGGCTCCGCCGCGGACACGGTGGAGCTGGTCGTCGCCGAGCTCGCGAACAACGCGGTCCAGCACGGCTGGGTGCCGGGGCGGGACTTCGAGGTGCGGATGGAGCGCGGCGGGGACCACGTACGGGTCGAGCTGTCCGACGCGCGCGGCGAGCGGCGGCCGGTGCCGGCCCGGGAGCCGGACGAGGGCGGCTACGGGCTGCTGCTCGTCGCCGCCCTCGCCACGGCGTGGGGGGTGAAGGACCGGTCCGTCGGCAAGACGGTCTGGGCGACCGTCCCGCTGACGTCTCGGTGAGGGGGCGTCAGGAGAAGAGGTTGTAACTGACGTCCGGGGAGGCGCTGTACCAGGAGATCTGGCTGCGCGTGCGGAACGGCGGCTGCCAGGAGCCGGTGCCCTCGTACAGGTAGGCCCGGCCGCCGCTGCCGCGGACGCCGGCGTACAGGTCGGGACGGCCGTCGCGGTTCGCGTCGCCGATGCCGAGCAGGTCGCCGTATCCGCCCCAGCCGGCGCCGACCTTCACGCGGGACGCGAAGGTGCCGTCGCCCTTGCCGAGGTAGAGCCAGAGGACGCCGGCGGTGTCGCGGGCGACGAGGTCACCGGCCGCGGCTCCGGCGAGGTTGCCGGTGGCGGTGAGGTCGTTGTAGACGCCCCAGCCGCTGCCGATCTTCTTCCGGGCGCCGTACGGGGCGGTGACGGAGCCGGTGCCCTTGTAGAGCCACAGGTCGCCGGCCTTGTCGGTGGCGACCAGGTCCGCCCGGCCGTCGCCGGTGAGGTCGCTGCCGCCGGTGATCTGCTGGTAGGCGTTCCAGCCGGAGCCGATCCGGACGCGGGTGGCCAGCGGGGCCTTGGCGACGCCGGTGCCCTGGTAGAGCCAGAGGACGCCGGACTTGTCACGGGCCAGCACGTCGCTCACGGCGGAGCCGGCGACGTTGCCGGCCGCCTCGATCCGGTCGTAGGCCTGCCAGCCCGAGCCGACGAGCAGCCCCGGGTTCTGCTCGGGGTAGCGGAACGTGGGGTTGAAGAACATGTCGTCGATCCACAGGCGGCCCGAGGTGTCCCGGACGAGCACGTCGGGCGAGCCGTCGGCGTCGTAGTCGTGGGCGCCGGGCTTCCGGGTGACGGTGAACGACCCGGAGGTCTTCAGCTCCGGGCCGATGCCGTTCAGCGGCTTGGCCGAGATCTCCCAGGTGTACGGCCCGGCCTGCGCCCCGGTCGACATGTCGGGGGTGTTGTTCCAGGCGAGCTGGCCGTTCCAGGTGTACGAGGCCTTGTGGGGGTCGTAGGGGCCGCTGAGCGGATAGACCCCGTCGGTCAGGGTCTCGCCCGTCCGCGTGTTGCGGATCTTGACGGTCATCTCCACCTCGTTCCGGCTGAGCTGCCAGACCAAGGTGAACTTGCCGCCGTTCTTGTCGAGGTCGACGACCGGCGGGATGGTGTGCGAGAGCAGCGTGACCTTGGTCGAGAGGCCGGAGGAGGCGATCTGGGTGACGGCCGGGACGCCGTCCGCGCCCGGGGCGATCCGGTAGAGGCCCTCGCCGTTCGCGACGGTGCCGCCCTGGACGTACAGGGCGCCGTCGGGTGCCACGGCCGCGGAGTCCATGTCGTCCATGAGCTTGCGGGTCGTGGTGCTCGTGAGGGACCGCGCGGTCAGGGCGTACGCCGGGGACGGGTTCCGCTCGTCGTACCCGTCGCTCTGCGCGTACGTCACCCAACCGCCGACCAGGCCGAGCGCGTCGGTCGAGCCCGCGACGGGGATCCGCTGGGTGCCGGTGGCCGGGCCGCGCTCGGTGACGACCAGGGTCGCCTTGTCGGCGGCGCTGCCGGGCTCCAGCCAGGCGACGTGCGTGCCCGAGAGGGCGACCGGCAGGTTCTCCCGGAACGGGTCGCCCGCGATGGGCGCGGTCTCGGTGACGGCGGCGGTGGCGAGGTCCACGGTGGCCCAGTGCCGCCGCACGGCGGCCGTCTCCCCGCCGGTGACGTAGGTCAGCAGGGCGGTGTCGGGGGTGGCGGCCAGGAGCTTCAAGACCTGCGCGTCGGCGGCCATGCCGGTCACGGGCCTGTCACCGATCTTGCCGTCGGCGTCCTTGGCGTGCAGGTGCACGGCCTGCCCGCCCGTGGCGTTGGCCTCCGTGGTGAGGAGGGTGCGGCCGACGGCGCCGAGGAAGGACGAGCCCGCGTGGACGGACAGGACGTCCTGGTCCGTCGCCATGTCCCGGAGGGTGACGTAGCCGGAGGACTGGACGCGTACGAGCACGTCGGACGCGAAGGACCGGGTGATCCAGTCCTGGTTCAGCGACCACGGCTCGACCGTCGTGCCGTCCAGGCGGGTCCAGACGGCGTGCGGGGCGTTGTCGCGCCAGGTCCAGGTGAAGAACCCGGTCGCGCCGGCCGAGACGAGCCGGGGCCGGTCGGTCCGGTCCGGGTAGGGCAGGACCGCCGAGGTGCCGGCCTCGGCCGCGACGGCGGACGGGGCGGCGGCCGCGGCGGGCACGGCGGCCGTCAGACCGCCTGCCGTGACGGCGAGAACGGCCGCGACGGCGGCGCCCAGCCGCACACGGGTGGTGCGTATGTGCATCAAGGTGCTTTTCTCCCCCAGGGATGCGGGTGTGGCGACCACTCGCCACACCCGCATGACTCCCCCGGAGACCGAATGGTTGTACGGGCAGGTCAGGCGACCGAGTTGAACTTGCTGCCCTCGCCCGCGTACAGCGACGTCGCCATCCGGGTGAACGGTGCCGTCGCCGAGCCCGTCGAGCGGTAGACGTACGTGCCGCCCGCTCCGTACGCGATCAGGTCCGGGCGGCCGTCGGTGTCGATGTCGCCCGCGCCGACCAGCTGGGAGAAGGCGCCCCAGCCGGAGCCGACCTTCACGCGGGTGCCGAAGCCGCCGGTGCCGTTGCCCTGGTAGAGCCAGAGGACGCCCGAGGTGTCGCGGGCGACGAGGTCGCCGGCGGACGAGCCCGCGATGTTGCCGACGGCCGTGATCTGGTTGTAGATCCCCCAGCCGCCGCCGACCTTCACGCGGGTCGCGTAGGGGGCGGTGGCGGAACCGGTGCCCTTGTAGAACCACAGCCCGCCCGCGGCGTCCGTGGCGAGGAGGTCGGAGCGGCCGTCCCCGTTCAGGTCCGAGCCTCCGGCGAGCTTGGTGTAACCGCCCCAGCCGGAGCCGACCTTCACGCGGGTCGCGAAGGTGCCGTCGCCCTTGCCCTGGTACTGCCACAGCACGCCCGTGCCGTCGAGGGCTATCAGGTCGCCGACGGGCGAGCCCGCGATGGTGCCGACGGCCTCGATCTGCCGGTAGATCCCCCAGCCGGTGCCGACCTTCGTCCGCTTCGCGGTGTCGGCCCGGCCGCCCGTCGGCCAGTCGAACAGGTCGTCCCGCCACAGCACGCCGGAGGCGTCCCGGGCGAGGACGTCGGTCGAGCCGTTGTCGTTGACGTCGTGCGGGTTGGCCTTACGGGTGACCGTGAAGCCGCCGGAGACGGTCGCCGGGGCGGTGCCGTCGCTCGGGGTCGCCTTCATGGACCAGGTGTAGGCGCCGTTCGGGGCGCTGATGCCCTCGAGGACGCCGTCCCAGGTCAGCCGGAAGGTGTTCCCGCTCACCGGGTTCACCAGGTGCGCGACGAACTTCCTGCCGGTCGCGGCGTGCCGGAGCGTGACCTCCACGTCGGCGTCACCGCGGGACAGGGACCACTCCATCGGGACCGCGGTCGCCTTCTCCAGGTTCACCGAGGCGGGGACCGACGAGCCGGTCACCTTGACGCCCAGTTGCCGGCCGGTCTCGACGACGGTCGCCACGGCCGGCCTCCCGGTCCCGTCCGCGCCGATCCGGAACAGCCCGTCCGCCGTGCTGCTCGTGCCGCGCACGAGCAGGCCGCCGTCGGGCGCGTGCGCGACCGAGGAGACGTTCTCCAGCACCTTGGACCCGACTCCACCCGTGGTCACGTTCACCGCGTACAGCGGCGTCAGCACCTCGGGACCGGCGTGCGGGTCGCGCCGGGCCGCGTACAGGACGGTGTCGCCGATGATCCCGGCGACGACCGGCTGCCCCGCGACGTCGCTGAGCACGAGGTCCTTGGAGAAGCCGCCGGAGCCGCGCACCCGGAGCTGCGGGGCGCCCGCCACGTTCGTGACCCACGCCCGGTACTTCTCGGTGAGCGCGCCCGTCGCCCCGGCGTCCCAGTCCCCGGCGCCGTGGGTCCACTCCTGCTGGATGGGGGTGCCGGTGCTCACCGGGACCAGGGCCTCCAGGGCGTACGGGGTCGGCTCCCCGACGCCGATGTCGCGCGTCCCCTTGATGAGGACGAGCACGGCCGGCCGGCCGTTCGGGTCCTTGCCCACGCCGACGACCTTGTGGGCGAGCTCGGTGTAGTCGAAGACGTCGTTGCTGACGGTGTTGGTGATCTTCGTCTTGCGGACGAAGCCGTTCACGCTCTCCAGCTGCCACAGCTCGCGGCCCGCCGCGCCGGCCGGGGCGGGCGCGCTGACGTACAGGACGGGTCCGGCCGCGCCGACCAGCTGGGCGTCATAGCCGAACACGCCCATGTTGAGGCCGGCGTAGTCCGAGGTCGTCGGGTTGTACGCGGTGAACATGCTGCCGTCGCCCGTCAGCATGTAGTCGGAGCTGGAGTCGTAGCCGTTCGGCCCGGACAGCGTCGACACCGTGCCATCGGTGTGGTGCCACTCAAGCGCGGTGGCGCCGTTCTCGTCCGTGCAGGTCGTGACGTAGCCGTACGCGCCGGTGGAGACGATCTCGGCGCCGACGGGCAGCAGCCCGGCGGCGGTCGGCGCGCACCGGCCCTCGGCGGTGGTGGCCGCGAAGGCCGGCGCGGAGACGAGGGTCCCGGTCACGGCCGTGACCGTGGACAGGGTGAGCAGAGCGGCGGCGAGCCGGCGCCCGGACATGCGGTGCTGCAACGAAACCCCCAGTGAAAGCGGGCACTTGGCATGCCCGTACCTGATTCAGACTCTTGATCGAATCAGGGGGTTGTGCCGTCCCGCAGGGGTTTTTCGCGAGGCGCGCGGCTCAGCCCCGCCGCTCCACCACGCCCCGTACGTACGCCGCCTGCCCCGCGTGCTGGAGGTCGTCCGCGATCACCGACACCAGGCGGACGCCGAGGGTGACCGGCGGGTCCCAGGAGGTGTCGACGACCCGGTCCAGATCGGCGTTGGTGACCGGGCGGATCAGCTCCTCCGTGCGGGCGTGCACGGCGTCGTGGTAGCCGAGCAGCAGCTCCGCGGGGGCGCGGACCGCATCGACCTGCGCCCTCGTCTGCCCGTAACCGGTGGCGCGCTTGGAGAACGGCAGGCCGAAGCGGTCGGCCCAGCCGTCCGAGGTCCACAGCTGGTCCGTGTCGAAGGCACCCGCGAGGTGGTCGTCCTGGATGCGGGTGAGGTGCCAGACGAGCCAGGCGACCGAGTTGGCGTCGGGATCGATCCGTACGGTGAGCTCCTCGTCCGTCAGACCCTCCACGGCTTCGTGGACGGCCTCACGGATCCGGCCGAACGAGTCGAGCAGCAGACCGGCGCTGTTCATGGGGGCTCCTCGGGGTCGGGGGACCTGCGCATCGGGCTACGGACGCTCCGCCCTCCACCGCTCCACGACGGCCTCCACGTCGAAGGGCTTCAGGTGCAGCGGGGGACCGGCCGGGGGCCGGGCGAGGGCTTCCGCGATCCGGGTGTTGATCTCGCCGAGGATGCGGCGGACCTGGTGCTCCGAGACGGCCGCGGCGACCGCCGCCTCCGCGTCCTCGGCCGCCTTGCGCAGCGCGAGGGAGGGCGGCAGGACGGGCGCGCCCTCGCGGTGCATCTTCCCCTTGATCCACCACAACTCGTCGTACGGGGCCGAGTCGTCGGGGAGGGGCTTTCCGAAGCCGGACAGGCCCCGGAACTCGCCGCGCTCCGCGGCCTCGCGGATCTGCTTGTCGACGAACGACTCGAAGCTGACTCCGGGCGGCTTGCGTTCGGTCATGTGTCCAGACTACGTAACCACCGCCGTACGGGTGTGGTTCTCGCGGGCTACTGCGACCCGCGATCTTCGGGCACTCTGTGGTCCGTTCAACGCGCGTCGACCCTTGTCCCCTCGCCCTCACCGGAGGACGTATGCGTGCACGGATCACCCCCCTCGGCACCCTCCTCGCGCTCGTCGCGGGCCTGCTCACCGCGCTCGTCACCGCCGGCCCCGCCCAGGCCGCGCCGCTCTTCAAGGCGCCGTTCCCCTGCGGGCAGACCTGGACCTACAGCCACCACTCGGCCGAGGTCCGCCAGGCGCTCGACTTCGTCCGCGCCGACGGCGGCACCACCGCCGGCACCCCGGTCCTCGCCTCGGCGTCCGGCACCGCCCACCGCTACTCCCAGCCGACCGGCGCCGGGAACTACATCGTGATCGACCACGGCGGCGGCTGGAAGACGTACTACTTCCACCTCAGCGCCTACTCCGTCGCCGACGGCGCCCAGGTCTCCCAGGGGCAGCAGATCGGCACCACCGGCTCGACCGGCAACAGCTCCGGCGCCCACATCCACTACGAACAGCTCTACAACGGCGTCGGCCAGACCATCGTGATCAACGGCGTCTCCCTCGCCCCCTACCCCTCCTCATACGGCTCCAAGTCCCTGACCAGCGACAACGGCTGCTCGGGCGGGGGAGGCGGAGAGTACTGGGTCGACACCTTCGCCAACGCCACCGGCTACGCCCAGGCGAACACGAACGACCCGCAGGGCGTCCTGAACGCGGGCACGAACTACGTGTACTGCAAGGTCTGGGGCGCGGAGGTCCGCGACGGCTCGGGGAACTACAACCACTGGTGGCTGCGGACCGACCTCGACACCGTCTACGCCGGCAAGAACGGCTACGGGGCGTACGTCTCCGCGTACTACCTGTCCCGCTGGGGCAACGACGAGGCCCGGGACAACAACGGGACCGTGATCCCCACCTGCTGAAAAGGGCAGGAGCCCCGCTCGTGCCGCGAGGCACGGAGCGGGGCTCCTTGGGTACTGCTCTAGTCGTGCGTTCGCCGACCCGGGCAACTTAGGCCGGGGTGACGTTCTCCGCCTGCGGGCCCTTCGGGCCCTGCGTGACGTCGAAGGTCACGAGCTGGTTCTCCTCGAGCGAGCGGAAGCCGTTCGCGTTGATCGCGGAGTAGTGGACGAAGACATCCGGGCCGCCGCCGTCCTGGGCGATGAAGCCGAAGCCCTTTTCAGCGTTGAACCACTTCACGGTTCCGGTAGCCATGAGCCCTCCTATGGGCCAAAGGGTCGCCCTGCTCCAGAACCTGCAAACAAGTCTGAAAACTACAAAAGCCTGCGGGTCACATGCTCCGCAGGCTCTGTACTGCAAGGGAAACCAAACTGCAACTTGCGTTGAGCGTAGCACGCAGGACGCTCCGCGCGGTAGAGGGAAAGATCACGTCACCCGCATGTTTGATTCCGCTCCGTGTGCTGACGCGCGTGCCCCGCCGATGCCCGCACTGCGAGACGGGTCTAGCCTCGCGATGTGGACAAAGCAACCGACGACCACCAGCGCAGCCGGCCCCGCGTCGGGCACATCCAGTTCCTGAACTGCCTTCCCCTCTACTGGGGCCTGGCCAGGACCGGGACGCTCCTCGATCTCGAGCTCACCAAGGACACCCCGGAGAAGCTCTCCGAGCGCCTCGTCCGCGGCGATCTCGACATCGGGCCCATCACCCTCGTCGAATACCTCCGCAACGCCGACCGGCTGGTCGCGCTCCCCGACATCGCCGTCGGCTGCGACGGGCCCGTCATGTCCTGCGTGATCGTCTCCCAGCGGCCCCTGGGGGAGCTCGACCGCGCGCGCGTGGCCCTCGGCTCCACCTCCCGCACCTCGGTACGCCTCGCCCAGCTGCTCCTCTCCGAGCAGTACGGGGTCGAGCCCGACTACTACACCTGCCCGCCGGACCTGGGCCTGATGATGCAGGAGGCGGAGGCCGCCGTCCTGATCGGCGACGCCGCGCTCCGGGCCTCCCTGCACGACGCGCCCCGGCTCGGCCTCCAGGTCCACGACCTGGGGCTGATGTGGAAGGACTGGACGGGCCTGCCGTTCGTCTTCGCCGTGTGGGCGGCCCGCAAGGACTTCCTGGCGCGCGAGCCGGAGACCGTCCACGAGGTCCACCAGGCCTTCCTCGCCTCGCGCGACCTCTCCCTCGAAGAGGTCGCCAAGGTCGCCGAACAGGCCGCCCGCTGGGAGACCTTCGACGCCGAACTCCTGGAGCGGTACTTCCGCACGCTCGACTTCCGATTCGGCCCCGAGCAGCTCGCCGGCGTACGGGAGTTCGCGCGCCGCACCGGCCCCACGACCGGCTTCCCGGCGGACGTCGCGGTGGAACTCCTGCCGCGATAAGCGGCGGAGCCGCCCGGATAAGACGCGGGAAAGAAATACCGGTG